>CBIMFG010001101.1:0-2529 GCA_966243125.1 uncultured Niastella sp. | reverse complement strand
GCTAAAAACGGGCACGAAGTGATAGGTGTGGATGTAAGCAGTTTTAAGGTTGAGCTCATTAACCAGGGCAAACCCACCATCATTGAAAAAGACGTTGACGACATCATTCGCGAAGGTTTTGAAAATGGCCGCATTTCAGCAACCGAATGCCCTGAGGAAGCCGTGCACAATTCGGAAGTAAGTATTATTTGCGTAGGCACTCCCCCTTCGGCAAACGGGCACCTCGATCTTTCCTATATTTTCAAAACGGCCGAGCAAATAGGCAATGCGCTAAAAACAAAAGACGGCTTTCATACTGTGGTTATCCGAAGCACCGTAGTGCCAGGCACCAACTACCGCTATGGCAAGATCGTGGAGAAATTTTCAGGCAAGAAAAGGAACGAGCATTTCTCCGTAGTATCGAACCCAGAATTTTTACGCGAGGGCTCGGCGGTGCATGATTATTACAACCCTTCGGTTACTGTAATAGGTGGCGATAACAGCCATGCCCTGGAGAAAGTGGCTTCTATTTACAGTTGCCTGCAATCGCCCATTGAAATAACAGATGTTAAAGTAGCCGAGATCATCAAGTATGTGAACAACTCCTTTCATGCTTTGAAGATCGCGTTCACCAATGAAATAGGAACCATTTGCAAGGCACTCACCATTGATCCGTTTAAAGTAATGGACCTGTTTTGTAAAGACACCCGGTTGAATATTTCACCGGCGTATATGAAACCAGGTTTTGTTTATGGCGGCTCATGCCTGCCTAAAGACTTGAAAGGCCTGGTGACCATGGGCCATGATAATTATCTGGATACACCCGTGCTGGCCATGATCAATAACAGCAACGAACAGCATAAGAAAAAAGCCTTTGAATTAATAAGCGGTACGGGTAAGAAAAACGTGTGCCTGGTTGGATTGAGTTTTAAAGAAGGCACCGACGACCTGCGGTTCAGCCCATACGTTGAACTGGCAGAAACCCTTATAGGGAAAGGCTACCATGTAACTATTTATGATGAACATGTTCGCTTATCAAAACTGATTGGCGCCAACAAAGCTTACATCAATGAACGGTTGCCGCATTTATCTGAGCACCTCACTTATAACCTGGAGACCGCTATCGCTGAAAACGACGTGGTGATCATAAGCCATAAGAATTTCGATGCAAAAACCTATCGCCATTTACTACAGGAGAAAACGGCGATCATAGACCTGGCAAGAATTCACGAGTTGGAAACCTTATCCAATTATGAAGGTATTTGCTGGTAAACAATCGTTCTTATTAACCATCTAAAGTTGCGGCCATGACTCTTCAAAAAATAAAACCTGAGTACCCAATATTGGGGAAATTTCAGGAACGCATCTCCAACCACTTCAAAACATACCTCGGCAATCCCAAATATGTTCTTGTAGCCGGTACCGGCACCAAAGCAAAGATCATTGAAGACCAGGTATGCACCAGTCATAACAGCGGTTATCACCTGAAAGGCTTTATCAGTTGCGATCAACTGGAAGAATGCGTGATAGAACGCAAAAAAGTGCTGGCTAACCTGGACAATATCAACCAATTTTTGCAAGCCAACGACATTGATGAAATTGTAATTGCCCTGCCAGATGATCAGAAAAAGAAAATTCTACAGGTATTGTCTGTTGCCGATTATTATGGCATTCGCGTTCGATATGTGCTGGATTATCATGAGTTGTTTGGCAATCATTACAAGATCACGCGGCTGGGCCAGGTGGATACGGTGAACATCAGAGAATTACCCATCGATGGCAAAATGAATGGCTTCTTTAAGAATTGTTTTGATAAGATCTTTGCCGTGATAGCGCTTATATGCCTGTTGCCTTTATTCCTGATCGTTGCACTGTTAATTAAAATAGAATCACGTGGTCCTGTTTTTTATTGTCCCATTCGCATTGGAAAAGGTGGCAAGCCCTTTAAAGTATATAAGTTTAGAAGCATGCGGGAAAATGATGATTGTGCCGGCGGCACGCGTTCAACCCAATGCAATGATCCCCGTATTACCCGACTGGGCAAAGTTTTAAGAAAATACAGCATAGATGAGCTGCCCCAATTTATTAATGTATTACTGGGAAGTATGAGTGTAGTGGGCCCCCGGCCGCACAGAAGATTTTTGAATCGCCAGTTACAGGAAAATGTTTATCACTATATGCTGCGGCAATACGTAAAACCAGGTGTAACCGGTTGGGCACAGGTAAATGGCTGGCGCGGCCCTACCGATACCGAAGAACAAAAAAGGCAACGTACCCTGCACGACCTGTGGTATATTGAAAACTGGTCGTTCCGCCTTGATTTGAAAATCATCTTTTTTACCATTTTCAGCCCCAAAGCACATAAAGCAGCTTTTTGATAATCCTTATTTACACCTTTAAACATGTAGTTATGAAACTGACAGCCGCACAATACGAAAAAATAGCGGTCTCTACTTTTCTGGTAACAGGTGGAGCCGGTTTTATAGGGTCGCACATTGCTGAATTTTTATTGAATGCCGGCGCCCGTAAAGTGCGGGTGCTCGACAATAT
>CBIMFG010001100.1:0-2533 GCA_966243125.1 uncultured Niastella sp. | reverse complement strand
GTGTATCACCTTCTTTTTGAAATTGTATGATAGTTTTCCATGGAAGCATAGTGGACTACCTGGTGGGGTTAATTTGTGGACTAAGATAGTCCATTTTATTGTAGGCTGCAATGGCATGAATTTTATATTATTATTTATAAACTTTTACTATGCGAGACTGGCTTAGAGGATTGATCGCCGGGTATGCCGCCTGGAAATGGGGCGGGGGATGCCTGGGTACTATAATAGTGTTTGTATTGGTTTATTGGTTGTTACAAGGATGTTGAATAGGTTGCAGGTTCCCAGGTTTCACGTTACAAGTGAAACAAAAACAGCCCTGTACCCTGAAACCTGGAACCTGGAATTTGGAAATGGCCCCCGGCAACCGGTAACTGTTGTTAGTGCATCATAAGCTGTTGTTTATACGGATTTTATTAAAATCGGCCCATTTTCCCGACTTTTATGGTACTATGAAACGAGTGCTGCTGCATAGTGCCTTCTGGATGGTATACCTGTTACAGGATACCGTGCTGGAAATTGTTTGGGTAGGCCCCGCTTTAAAGAGCATTCCGGAAAACGTTCAATTCTGGATGGCGTTTAAAGCCGCAATTGCCGCCTGGATACCCAAATTGATCTTTACCTGTTTTATCCTATACGTTGCTATCCCTGAAATTGTAAAAGGAACCAGAAAGTTGTTCTGGGTAATTTTGCAGGTAATTGCCGCCACTGTAGTTACCATTTTCCTATACCGCTTAATTTTTGTTTACTGCATAAACCCCATAATTTATTCGGGCCTGTTAAAAGAAAGGCCCTTGCTTCACCTGCTAAGCATACTGCTGGCAGTTATGGATATTGGTTTTGTATCAGGAGTAGCCATTACTTTGAAACTGCTGCGCATTCAACTGACAGCCCGCGAACGCGAAAAAAATCTCATCAAAGAAAAGCTGGAAGCGGAGTTGAAATTCCTTCGGCATCAAACCAACCCACATTTCTTATTCAATACCTTAAATAATATTTATGCGTTGGCCCGCAAACGGTCTGAACATACAGCCGAAGTGGTAATGCGCTTATCGAAGCTGTTACGTTTCATTTTGTACGAATCAAAAAGCGAACTTATTACAGTAGCCGATGAACTAAAAATACTGGATGATTACATTGCCCTGGAGAAAATGCGGTACGAACGGCTCACCATCCACTTTCAACGCGAGATTGATGACAATTCCCAACAAATAGCGCCGTTGCTGTTATTACCTTTTGTTGAAAATGCATTCAAACATGGAGCCAGCGAAAGCAGGTTCGATTCATACATTCGCATACAGGTACAATTACAACAGGGACGGCTTACCTTTACGATAGAAAACACGAAGGAGAACCATACTTCGGAAGAGATTAGGGATAATATCGGGTTGCGCAATGTGCGTAGACAATTGGAATTAATGTACCGGGATTATGACCTGCAATTACAAAATGAACTACAGGTGTTCTCGGTAAAATTGTATATAAATTTAAACAGCTATGCACAGGTATAACTGCATCATTGTTGAAGATGAACCCTTGGCGGCGGAAGTGATCAAAGACTATATTGATCAGGTGCCTTTTCTGCAATTAAAAGGCATTTGTACCGATGCATTGTATGCCATGGACCAGTTGCAAAAAGAAAACATTGACCTGGTGTTTCTGGATATTCACCTGCCAAAATTAAAAGGACTGGATTTTATAAAAGCGCTCAAAAAGCCACCGCAAATTATTATCACTTCTGCCTACCAGGAATACGCGCTGCAGGGTTATGAATTGAATGTAGTAGATTACCTGTTAAAACCAATTGAGTTCAACCGGTTCTTAATGGCCGTTAATAAATTGAAAGACCGGGTTAGCGTAGAACCAGAAAGAGCAGCCCTGTTTTTTAACGTAAGTAAAAAGCGGGTGAAGGTGTTTGTTGATGAGATTCTTTTTATTGAAAGTTTGAAAGAATACATTCGCATTACTACAAAGGAAAGATCCATTCTCACCAAATTTCAATTGGGGCAAATTGAAGAACTACTGGCAAAGAACGGTTTTCTGCGGGTGCATCGTTCTTACCTGGTTGCCAAAAACAAAATTGATGCGTTTTCGGCTACTGATGTTGAAATTAATGGAGAACAAATACCGATAGGGAGAAGCTATAAGGATAGTGTTATGGCTATTTTAGGCTGAATGCTAAACGCCGAACGCAAAACAAAGAACTAAGAACATAGAACAAAAAAACTGGAACCTGAAACTGCTTTCTATAGGTCGCAAGCTGCACTTCATTGAATAATTCATTTTCGTATGCTGCCATTCTCTAATTTCAAGGCATGACAACCATTCAAACTGCTTCACAACAACCGCATGCATCCAATTCTTTATTAAAAACAATTGCCTGGGTAGGACTACTGGCGGGCAGCCTGGATATTTTTTCTGCCTGTATGCAGGCATATCTGGTGCGGGGAACAACCCCGGTGATTGTGTTACAATATATTGCAAGTGCTGCGGTGGGTAAGGCAGCTTTTGCAGGCGGTTTGGAAATGCCGTTATT
>CBIMFG010001099.1:0-2536 GCA_966243125.1 uncultured Niastella sp. | reverse complement strand
TATGGCCGCGTAACAAAAGGCATTGCGCTTGCCTTTAAAGCACAAACCCTGTTACTGGCGGCCAGTCCGCTGTTTAATGGAAATGCAGATTACGCTTCCTTAAAAAACCCTGATGGTGGCCAACTCATTAACCAAACGTATGATGCCGGTAAATGGAAAAAAGCCGCCGATGCGTACAAAGCATTTATACAACAGTTTGTACCCAGCGTGTATGATCTGTATAAAGAAAATGATGCCCAGGGCAGTTTCAGCCCCTACCTCAGCTGCCGCAATGTAATGCTCACCAACTGGAACAGCGAATGGGTATGGGCACGCCCCGATGCTACCATTTCAATCATGCAATATGCCCGCACGCCTTATCACTCAGGTTTTGCCAATGATATAAAAGGCGGTGGCGCTTTAAGCGCTACACAAACTATGGTGGATGCGTATTTTATGGAAAATGGGTTACCCATCAGTCATCCGGCATCGGGTTATGTAAATGCCGGTTTTTCTATGTTCAAAGCACCGGGCGATGTGGCCGACCGTAATACCTTCAATCAATGGGTGAACCGAGAGCCCCGGTTTTATGTAGGCATCACGTACGATGGCAGTCATTGGTTAAATACATCTTACAGTGGCGATGTGATCACCAGCACGCAGTTCTCAGGCAACTCAGGTAAAAAAGCAGGCGGTAGTGATTTTAGTACAACCGGCTACATTGTACGTAAGAATATGTCAACCGGCCGTTGGGGCGATGATAACCGCCAAATGGTGCAGATGCGTTTAGCCCAAATTTACCTCGACTATGCCGAAGCATTAAACGAAAGCGACCCAGGTAATACAGACATCATTAAATACATCAACCTCATTCGCGAACGAGCCGGTATTCCGCAATACGGTACCAGTACCGATTTGCCAATACCTGCTACGCAGGAAGCCATGCGCCAGGCTATTCGCATGGAACGCCGGGTTGAACTCGCTTTTGAATGCGTACGCTACTTCGATACCCGCCGCTGGAAAATAGCCGAGCAAACCGATGCCGGTCCATTTTACGGATTGAATATCGATGGCGATGGCCCCGCCTTCTATACCACCAAGGTTTTTGAAACAAGGGTGTTTTCAAAAAAACATTACCTGTTCCCCATTCCGCAGGATGAGCTGAATATTGATAAGCAACTGGTGCAGAACACAGGCTGGTAAAATGCAGGAATACAGCTTAAGGCTAAACGCTAATAACGCAAATACACCATTTCGTGGTAACCATTTTCAGCGTTCAGGTTTTTGCCTTTCGCATTCAGCTTTCGGCCGTTCAGCGTTCGGCGTTCAGCATTATTAAACTATAAAGACATTATAATGTACAATACCATAAATAAACTTGTGCTGAGTCTTTTGTTATGCAGCAGTGCATTCATAACAACGCAGGGGCAGGACCTTATATCAACCGTAGGAGGCGCCTTAACTGTCAACTACGAAAATACCGGGAGCACAACCGAGAATTCCCCCAAGCTGGTTGACAATAATACTGCTACAAAATTTTTGTTGTTCAACCCCGCTAACTTCAGCACGTTTCCCATACTGGCGCAATACAAATTCAATACAACAGCTGTTGTTGCCCAGTATTCCATCACCTCTGCCAACGATGCCGCAGACCGGGACCCCAAAAACTGGACACTCGAAGCATCGAACGATGGCTCCGTTTGGACAACCATTGATACCCGTACTGCGCAAAGCTTTCCCAACCGCACCCAAACCCGGGTCTTTGATATTACTTCACCGGCATCGTGGTTGTATTATCGTTTAAATATAAGCGCTTTAATTGGCGCCGCCTCTCACTTTCAGTGTGCGGAATGGCGGTTACTGGGTCCTTCTATTCCCGATGGTGTTCCTTCAGGTTTCACCGCCTTTGCTACCAGCGGCGCTGAGCTCAACCTTAGCTGGATAGACAATTCCACCAACGAAAGCAGCTTTGTTATTGAACGATCTCCCGATGGCACCAACTATACGCCTATTGGTACTGTGCCCAACAATACCACTACTTATACCGATAATGCAGGTTTGCTGCTTAACACGCTTTATTACTATCGCGTAAAGGCGCAAAACAATACCGGCAGCAGCTTGTATGCAACAACCAGCATTGCTACCCTAAATGCTAACGGCGCCATTACCGATGTAACTGACGACGGCGGTACCCTAACCGTATCGGTAGAGAACAGCGGTGGCGCTACCGCCAATGAAGGCTCCCTAAAATTGATCGACAATAATTACAGCACCAAGTACCTGGCCTTTGGTAATGTACCTGCCGGTGGTTTTTCAACAACCTATAAAGCAAAATTTTCTTACATAGTAACCGGGTATACCATTACCACCGCTAACGATGCAGCGGCGCGGGATGTTAAAACCTGGCAGTTTCAGGGCTCCAACGACAGCATTAACTGGAATACACTCGACACCAGAACCAACATCAGCACCCCCAGCCGGTTAACCAAATACAAATACAATTTCAGTAACACAACAGCTTATACGTATTATCGTTTGCTGGTATCGGCCAACAACG
>CBIMFG010001098.1:0-2541 GCA_966243125.1 uncultured Niastella sp. | reverse complement strand
TGTATGGCGCCGGTCTTTTCAGGATCATTCAGCGGGCCGATAAATGTCCAGGTTTTACCGCCGTCGGTGCTGCGTTCAACATGCGCCTTCCAGCCATCATTTTCTGTACTTGATCCGGAAAGAAGTGTACCATCACTTAATTGAATGGGTTTGTTTTTTATGGGTCCCAAGATGTTGGCTGGTAATTTTTGCGCTTTACTCCAGGTATAACCATTATCGCCGGAGGTTTTAAACTCGCCCCACCATTCCCTGGGATTGGGACCTACTTTATAATACAGCATCAGCTGTCCGCCCTTAGGTTGAAAGATAACAGGGTTCCAGGTAGGGAATCGTTTTCCATCTGGTTGTATGCCATCGGCCACACTGATGGGGGCCGTCCAGGTACCATCTGTTTTTTTGCGTTGCAACCGGATCTCTACATCGGGGTTTCTTTCTGCGGTTCCACCAAAGTAAGTGGCGAGCAATTCCTTGTTGTTGAGCTCAACAATTGTTACAGCGTGGCAGCTGGGAAAGGGGGCAGTTTTGTAGAGATATTCTTCCTGCACAACACCGGGCCGGGTATTCTTTTGAAAATACAGGCCTGCAACCAGTATACTTAGGGTCAGGAAAGTCTTGATCATGTGTTTGGATTTATTTATAAGGCAATGCCATCCACGGGTACATGCAACAACTTCATGGAGATTTCATTCAGGCCTTTTGCATCACCTGTAAAATGAACGACTGCATTCCGGTGTATCATAGCTTCTCCGGGTGTAAGGGCTGCGGCTGGGGAGGAACTTTCCACTTCATAAAACCGCCCCATCTGATGGCCGTTTATAGGGCCATCATTATAAGCGTTTACGGCATCACCGGCAAAAGGTTCTTCCTGTAACTGCCATAATGAATTTACATAATCGGTGGCGCCTTCGGGTAAAGTAAAGCGGGTAACTGTTAACACCTGATTAATGGCATCGTAACTAACGGCCAACGGCATGGCCCTTGCCGGCGAAATACCAATCTTACTGCGGTGGTTGGCATCCGCCTTAAAAACAATCATTCCATTGGCAGCCTGCAATCTATCGGCGGGTACTTTGCCAAAATAATCGTCGGTTACAATTTTGCCCAGTGTGGAGTTATCGCCTTGTTTATAAGGAATAGCCACATTCGTTTTGTTGGAGGCGTTCAGCATACAAAGGATCCAGATCGACAACATGCCATATTCTTTATCCCAGACAGCATTACCTGTATTGGTTAGACTGTTTTCCGATTCAAACCCAACTGCTTTAACCTTGTCAGGAATTACGATGCCCAATACATTTTCAATATTATTGGTGTTCAGCAACCTGATGGTACGGTTTATTTCCAGCTCAAAAACATTACCCGAATAATTCTGTAACCGCATCGCTTTTTTAAAACTGGCATGTGAGGAGGAAGCGTCGATTAAGTCAAATGGTTCTGTATCGAAGGCTGCGGGCACAAACCAGTTGTCGTAGGTAAACTCAGTACCCTTTTTAAAATACACGGAGAACTGCCCGCCTTCCGGCCCCAGCCATACGCGTTCTTCGCCACCAAACGCATTCATATGTTCAGCCGGTTTGCCAGCTGCAATCAGCTCGTGATTCACCCAGCCAAAACTCAGGTCATTCATCCCACCGGTGGTGCTGGTCATAACCCTGCCCTGGTAAGCAGGCAAAATGATCACAGCTGCCTCATCGCCGCCTAATACAATGAGGTCTTTATGATACTGTTTTAAAAACTCAAGGTCATAGCCAAAGGTTCCTTTTGGATAATGGATACTCATAACATGGTAATTTATTAAATAGAACGGGAGCATGTCGCTCCCGTTTTATTATTTTATGATTGCGGCAGTCCATAGCCGTTGGTAACTTTTCCCTTCGAATTATTGATGGTTTCAGACGGAATTGGCCAATAGTACCTGGGCGGGTCGTTGGGACTGGTAATTCCTGAAAGAATATTGCGGTCATAAGCGGCAATAGTAGCCGGGGCGCTTATTAAATTAATTCCCCAGTTGGTTTTTACATAGCCCTGGCTTACCAGATTCGACGCAGTTGTTGCATCTATATTGGTAAACAAACCCTGAATGGCCAGGTTATGTGCCGTACCATTTACTTTTACAGAACTTATTCCACTGTAATTAAATTGACCGCGCCAGCCAGGATACAATTCCCCTTTGGTGCTGTCGGTTACATCATAAGTCAATGGGTTGGCTAACGTAACCATTTTTGTATAGATATAATTAGAGATCTGGTTGCCATTGGCAAATGTATGGTACCCCAGTGTCTTCAGATCGTTTATCATGGCAGTCATTTCTGTGCGAACCGCTATTGCTTTTTCAGCAAACTTACCTGAGCGGATCATATCCCAGCGGCGGGCTCCTTCGCCAAGCAGTTCCAGTTTACGTTCCTGTAATACTGCTTCTTTTAATGCATCACCGGTTAATGCACCTATATTATGCGTTGCATTGCCAAAAGCGCGTTGTCTGATCTGGTTCACCAACGTAACTGCAGCTGCGCTTTGTCCCAATTCAGCTTTCACTTCAGC
>CBIMFG010001097.1:0-2541 GCA_966243125.1 uncultured Niastella sp. | reverse complement strand
GGAAGGGAGATCAATGTGTTTCATACACCGAAAAGCACTGTAAGGTCGGTTTTAAAGGAATGGTACCGGCATCGCGCCAAGGATAAGTTTGCCGAGATCGCGGAGCCTTGGATCCAGCGTTTCGAGCAATATGACGTAAGGCCTGAAGGTATATTTATCCAGGAAATGCCTACCCGTTGGGGGAGTTGTACAGCCACGGGGAAGATTATTCTAAATCCTGAACTTATCAAAGCTCCTAAGTCCTGTATAGAGTATGTAATTATACATGAATTGTGTCATCTAATTCACAAACACCATACTCACAAATTTTTTCAAATGCAATCTACATTCATGCCCGACTGGGAAAAATGGAAGAATAAATTAGAAGCAGTATTAATTTGAGGATTATAAGTTGCAGAACGAATTTTATGGCAACTGTTGTCATGTCGAAGTGTAAATCAATTATAATGAGCTTATTAGTTGCAAGATTTGAATAAGGGGTTCGATACAACATCCCTCGACTCCACTTAAGAGAATGGTCAGATGTGATCATTCGCTTTTTTTGTTTAAGCACTATCTTGATTATCACTAAAGCCAACGTTAAAAATAGTTGTGAGGGATGTTAAGGGTTACCATGATTTTGTAATGAACCATCTGTCCTCTTTTGCTAATATTGCCAACATAAGCGGTAGCTTCGTATTAAAAGAAATCAAGAAATAAATGGCCATTAAAGTCTGATGCGCTGTTTAAGATTGCTAAAATGCTTTTGATATGAAAGTTGAAGTCCTATTAAATACCGTTCTTCAGCCGTAGTGCTTATATTTTGCAACACTCTGTTCTGCAATTCTATATAGTTATTTTCAATGATAACCCTGAACATTATATTGAATTTTGGAAAGTGCTTGTATAAATAAACGAGGTCCTGTAGTTCTATCTGTAAAATTACTGAAGGTTCGATGGCTTCGATTAACATTTGCTTATCATCTTTAAATGTGAGATCGAATATGCCACCGATATTTGCCTTCTGGAAAATCGCCGGTAAATTTCACCTCTACATGGGCCTGATCCTGTTTCAAATCTTCGTCAAGGCTGATCTATTACATTAAAAAGCGTTACCCCATGGAAAAAGAATCGTTTAAAACAATTATTGCCCGTCGCTGGCATAAAGAAGTAAATATCAGCGTTGAATTTAAATCGGGGTTCGAGTTTGAATTATAGCAGTACGACCAACAATACTGCTATTTTAGGACAATCCATTATAACAACGTTCCACAAAATTTACAATATACCGCATTCATGTCGTGTCCTTCTCTACCACAACCCGGACAGGTTTCCTGGCCGTGTCTTTTCATACGTGTAGCATTGGCCATTTCGGTGGTAATAATGCCGGTAGGGACTGCAATGATCCCATAACCAATGAACATCATTAACGAAGCAATAAATTTACCCGTTGCTGTCACGGGAGCTATGTCGCCATAACCCACAGTGGTGACCGTTACAATAGCCCAATAAATACTATCCGGAATACTGATAAATCCATTTTCGCCATTTTCTACCAGGTACATTATTGAGCCCAGGATGATAACAAAGCTCAGAACTACCAGCATAAATATGGTGATTTTTTTTAAGCTTGTGGTGAGGGCTATTTTCAGGAACTCTATTTCAGTTAAAAAATGGGTAAGCTTGAAAATGCGAAACACACGCAATAGCCGTAACGCACGAAGCACCAATAATGATTGTGCACCCACGAAAAAAATACTTAAGTAAGATGGAATTATGGCCAGTAGATCGATAAAGCCTAAGAACGATATAACATAGCGTAAAGGCCTTTTAATACTTATCAAACGCAGCAGGTATTCCAATGTAAACAAGCCTGTGAAGATCCATTCCAACACATAAAAAATATGGCCGTATTGGTGATGATAACTTTTAATGCTGTCGAGCATTACCACTATAATGCTTGAGACTATTAATATTAGCAGGGCCACATCGAAGGCTTTCCCGGCCGGGGTATTTGATTCGTAAATGGTATTATGAAGCCTGCTTTGCCACGATAAAGGATTGGCTTTTTCCATACACAATCAAGTTTTATACTGCAAAGTACCGGATAATTATAAAATTTAACTTTCTTGGTACAGTTCACTACGGTAATCATGCCAGGGAAGCAAAGTTTATCGATCTGAGCCATTTAAATACTAAAGAATTAACGCAAACTATCGATGCGGTATGCAGGCAGATCCCGGATTTCTATTTCGGCAGAATGGATGTGATGTACAACTCCATCCGGTCTTGTGCCGGTATTACGACTGACTTTGTTCGGGACTTTCTTCGCATTTCTCCTACCGGTACCATCCCCTAAAAACGTCCCATTTTCCCATGGCCATTCAAGACACATGTAGACCACTGTAGACATATACAGTAAACTGTAGGCGCACATAGAACAACCTGGGATAACATAAAACAAGATAGAACATGTTGGGATAGGATAGACATGCCAGTGATTTATTCTACAAAAATCCATCTTACTTTTATATCGCACAAGGCAACTGATCAAATACCGGT
>CBIMFG010001096.1:0-2548 GCA_966243125.1 uncultured Niastella sp. | reverse complement strand
TCCGTTCTGGCCAACTCATATGAGCAAATGCCTTTTTATGCAAAAGTTGACAGCGTAGGACCTACTTATGATCCTCAGGAAATTTTCACCATGCTGCACAAAGGCGATAGCGCGGTGGTAATTCGTGAGGCTGATACCCTGCAGAAAAAACAAGGCATGCTGCCCGAATTCATAAAACCAAAAGATAAACTGGTTTTATCTTTCAAAGTGGTAGAAGTATTCAATGCCGACAGCGTTGCGCAAAAAGACCAGATGGCTGAAATGCAACTGGCACAAGACCGTCAGAAGAAGAAAATGGAAAGCCTGAAAGGCCCTGCAGTAAAAGAGATCGAAGAATACCTCACTAAAAATAACATCAAGTACCAAAAAGGACCTGAAGGTACTTATGTAGAGATCAAAGAACCAGGTAACGGCGCCCAGGTTGATTCTGGCAAATTCTGCTCTATCCGTTACACTGGTAAAGTGTTCCCTACCATGAAAACTTTTGAAACCAATATGGAACCCGGTAAACCTGCTTTTGATGTTCAGGTAGGTACCCATGCCGTTATTCCTGGTTGGGACGAAGGTTTGAAATATTTCAAAAAAGGTGGAAAAGGTACCTTATACATTCCGTTCTACATGGCTTATGGTGCACAACCTGGTCCTGGCGGAAAACCATACGAAAGCCTGGTGTTTGATATTGAAGTGGCTAATGTAAGCGATAGCGCTCCTAAACAACAGCCTATGATGCCTATGCCGCCTCAAGGTCAGGGTCAACCACAACCTCAGCATAATCATTAATTGTTTGTGGTTAGTGGTTTATGGTTTGTGGTTGCTGACGCGCTCTGAAAAGTTTTTCAAGTTCTCAACTTCACGCTTATAATATACAGGCCGTCTCATTTTTTGAGGCGGCCTTTTCTTTTAACCCCAAACCAAAAACTACAAACTACAAACCTCAAACTACAAACTACAAACCAGTTTTATAGCTTCCTTCGCTTCCTTTACATCATGCACCCGCAAAATATGGGCACCGTTCAGCAATCCAATGGTGTTTAGCACGGTGGTGCCGTTCAATGCCTCCTGTGGGGTTATGCCAAGCGTTTTCCAAACAGATGATTTGCGCGAAATGCCAACCATGATGGGTTTATCGGGCATTT
This sequence comes from uncultured Niastella sp., assembly GCA_966243125.1. GTDB lineage: Bacteria > Bacteroidota > Bacteroidia > Chitinophagales > Chitinophagaceae > Niastella. The sequence goes on along the minus strand of CBIMFG010001096.1, from coordinate 1,412 downwards.
TCAGCAGGGCTAAATTTTTCAGCAGCGTAAAGTTATGCGCGGGTGTTTTGGCAAAACCAAATCCCGGGTCAATGATCACATCGGTAATGCCTGCCTGGTGGCACTCGGCTGTTTTTTGTATAAAGAAATCCAACACCTCCCGGGTAACATTCTCGTATGTTGCGTGTTGTTGCATGGTGGCCGGCGTTCCTTTTATATGCGTACATATGTAAGGTACACGCAGTTTGCCGGTGGTAGGAATAATATCCGCATCAACCAGTCCGGCACTTACGTCATTTACGATAGATGCGCCGGCGGCTACCGCTTCGGCCGCAACCCGGGCATAATAGGTATCTATTGAAATAACAGCTTCAGGAAAATTATAATGCAGCGATTCAATAGCGCCCACAACCCGCTGCAGCTCTTCCTCCACCGAAACAGTGGTACTGTTGGGGCGGGTGCTTTGTCCGCCAATATCCAGGATATCGGCCCCGGCCTTCAGCATTGCTGAGGCCTGCTTCAGCACCCCGCTTTCGCCCATAAAACGGCTGCCTTCATAAAACGAATCGGGAGTGGTATTGATAATGCCCATCACCAGGGGCTTATCTATTACCAGTAAACGGCCTTTACAATTCAGCGTATACATTTATGGTTTTGTGTGTTACTTTTGGATACAAATGTAAGTGCACAGGTATGTTTTGCCTTACATTTGTTTTAAAGAGGCATTGGTTAAACTATTTGTAGGCCGCCAGTTACCGGTCTCCGGTTACCGGGTAATACAAATTTAATTAGCCTGCTGCAAACGGGCCCGGAAACCGGTGACTGGTAACCGGCAACTATTTCACCATTGACCATTGACCATTGACCATTCACGATTCATAACATAATATGAGAATATTACTGACTGTAACCCGTATCATCGTAGGCGTTCTGTTTATTTTTTCCGGACTGGTGAAAGCAAACGACCCCCTGGGCCTGAGCTATAAAATGCAGGAATTTTTTGAAGTTTGGGGCTGGAGTTTTCTAGATAACTATACCCTGACCTTTTCGGTGCTCATGATCGCATTTGAGATCATTGCCGGCGTGGCCGTACTGGTGGGCTGGCAAATGAAATTGTTCAGCTGGCTCCTGTTGCTGCTGATCATTTTCTTCACCTTTCTTACCGGTTATGCCCTGTTTAGTGGAAAAATACGCGAATGCGGTTGTTTTGGCGATTGTATTCCCTTAACGGCCGATCAGTCGTTCATGAAAGACCTTTTACTGCTGGTGTTGATCGCGTTTATCTTCTGGCAGCAAAACAAAATAAAACCGGCTTTAAACAAGCTGTACAGTTTAGCGGCACTTTTCTTCACCGTTATTTTCTCCTTTGCGTTTCAATGGTACGTACTGGTGCACCTGCCCGTAAAGGATTGTTTGCCTTATAAGATCGGCAA
>CBIMFG010001095.1:0-2556 GCA_966243125.1 uncultured Niastella sp. | reverse complement strand
AAAAGCAGAAAGCGGTCTTTGTTAAAGCATGTACTGTCCAATGCCGGCATTCCTATGGCCCTCGTATTTACCCGTACCAAACATGGCGCCGACAGGGTAGCCGCGGATTTGAATGGTTTCGGCATCAGTGCAGCCGCCATTCATGGTAATAAATCTCAACAGGCAAGGCAAACCGCGTTGTTGAAGTTCAGATCAAGGCAAATACAAGTGCTGGTAGCAACCGATATTGCGGCAAGGGGTATAGACATCGACGAACTGTCGCTTGTTATTAATTACGATCTTCCTGAAGTTGCTGAAACCTATGTGCATCGAATTGGCCGTACAGGCCGGGCAGGTGCAAGCGGTATGGCTGTTTCATTCTGCGACCCGGAAGAAAAAGCATACTTACGCGATATTGAGAAGCTGATCAAAAAGGCAGTGCCTGTAGAAGCTGAACATCCATTTAAGAACGCTAATAATACCAGCGATAACCGGCCTGACTTCAGAGTAACCGGCGCCCCTAAAAATACAAGTGGTGCTCAACGGTCTGGCGGCCATTTTTCAACCAGGAACCGGAAGAAGCCCGGTTATAACAGGGCCCGCGCATAAAATTCATGCCCGGGAAATTGAAACCCTGAATACTGTCAATTGAGTAATAATTGCAACTATAAACAGGGCTGTTATGTATCAGGCTGTGGAATGATTTTTAGTTCTATAATAGAACATTAATCATTCATAAAACACAGCTATATGGAAGCCAATACCCAAACAAACAAGAATTCAATACTGCAGAATTTTTTTCTGACCTGTTTACAGGAGTTGTATTGGTCAGAAACGCATTTGGTGAATGTGCTTGATACTATGAGTAAATCGGCCACCACCACCGAGCTACAGGAGGCTTTTATTCAGCATAAGGAAGAAACGGAAATGCATAAAAAGCGGCTCGAACAGGTTTTTGAGTTGTTAGGAATTCCTGCACAGGGAGAACTCTGCATGGGGCTTCAGGGCCTTTTTGATGAAGGTTGGCAGGTAATTGATGAATCTGAGGCTGGTACCGCTCAACGCGATGTAGCGCTGATCATTGCAGCGCAAAAAGTTGAACATTATGAAATAGCGGCCTATGGCAGTTTAATTACACTGGCCAAAACAATGGGGCAGAAAAAGATTGCCGACATCCTGGTTCCAACATTGCAGGAAGAAAAAGAAACCGACGTTATATTAACTGCTATTGCCGAAGCTGGAATAAATGAGGACGCTACCCAGGAACAGGTAAACGCCTAACAGGTAAAATTATATAGTAAAACTGCATGCCTTTCGGTTTGCAGTTTTTTTTTTATATTCCTATTATCTGGTATAGCTTGAACCATTACACACAAATAATAGGCATCATTTCCGGCGAAGGCGTTTCATTCTGTTATGGTTAATTCGCTCATTTTGTTTTTTTCGTATAAGTATAAGACCTTTAACTGATCCGGCAGCTAAATTAATATTGATAAATGCAATTAAATCTAAATCAAATAACGATCTCAGTTAAAGACGTTGAAAGATCAATTGAGTTTTACCAAAAACTGGGTTTAAAACTCATTGTACGATCGCTTCCAACATATGCCAGGTTTGAATGCCAGCCTGGCGATACCACCTTTTCGTTACATCAGTCAGATGAAAAAATAAACGACTCAACCTGGGTGTATTTTGAAACAACAACCTTAGACGATGACGTTACAGAATTGATAGCGCTGGGAATTGAGTTTGAAACTTTACCCACTGACCAGCCCTGGTTGTGGCGCGAAGCCAGACTAAAAGACCCCGACGGAAATCAAATTATACTGTATTACGCTGGTAATAACAGGAAAGACCCGCCCTGGAAGATTAAATCTTAAATGCTAACAACCCTGCTGACATAGGGCTGTCACTGCGCCCATTTACCTTTAAGGGTATAAAATAAAATTATGACAACTCAGGAAACAGCAGCACGTCATCACGAAATGGCCAACCAACGGAAATTTATTGAGATCCAGGACACGCTTTACCACGAAGACGTTGTTTGCCAGGAACCCGAAAAAGCAGCCGCAATGGGAATGGCTATCTTTACCAATGGCAGGGAAGCTGTAAAAGCGAAAGGTATTGCCCGCAGGGCCACCATTGAAACCACGCATAGCTATACTTGCAGCGAACCCATTGTAGCAGGTGAGTTTTTCAGTGTTGTGCTTAAACAGGACGTTACATTTAAAGGCAAACAACGTGTTACACTTGAGGAAGTAGGCGTGTTTCATGTAAAAGATGGTAAGGTAGTTAAGGAGCAGTTTTTTTATTAAGCGAAATTGAAGAAATAAGAAAAGCATTCTAATAACATTCTAACCATTCCGATAACCGGGATGGTTTTTTTATTTATCTTATAATAAGGAAAGCCGTCTTTTAGAGTATAATTTACGCATACCCGGTATAATTTTACTGCTCCAAATTTATTGATCAAACTCAACTTCTATCCTTACTCGCATACTAAATTTATTAGTATCTTCAGCGTCCCAACCAGCGATTTAGATTTATCAATCATTATTATGTAACCTTTCAGAAGTG
>CBIMFG010001094.1:0-2559 GCA_966243125.1 uncultured Niastella sp. | reverse complement strand
GTAGCAACGAAAGCAACTACAGTGTGTATTTTGACAACCTGCAGTTGGTTCATACGCAGGGAGCATTACTGGAAGAGACGCATTATTATCCTTTTGGGTTGACCATGGCGGGAATATCATCAAAAGCATTGGGCTTCGGAAATCCTGAAAATAAAATCAAATTCCAGGGGCAGGAATTTGCAACAAAAGAGTTTAGTGATGGTAGTGGTTTGGAGATGTATGAATTCAAGTGGCGGATGCACGATCCCCAAATTGGAAGATTTTGGCAGGTTGATCCTCTCTCTGATAAATATGTCTATAATTCCACATATGCCTTTTCCGAAAATAAAGTAACAGCTCATATTGAATTGGAAGGTTTAGAGGCCAAACTTGCAATAGCTGGTAACGGAAACAACACATCTTATAAGCCAGATGATATTCAGGCATTCGATGATAGAGCCAAGAATCTTGAAAAGAAAGCAGGCTTTACTGCTTCACAGGTAAACAACGGAAATCAGGTAGTTAACAAACTAAAGGAGGGTACAAAAAAAGAAGGCTCTGTTGGTGCGGTTGTAATTTTTGCTCACGCTTCACAAGAGGGAGTTTACTTAGATAAGAATGATGGATTATATAGAGGTAATGAATGGCATGGAGGTACTAATAGTGCAAATATTACGGCAATAAAGGCCGCTGTCGATCGTGGTGAGATCAAGTTTGATGAGAATGCCGTTTTTGTTATGGGTGCTTGCAATTGTGGCAAAAATGATGGAAAGGCTTCTCTGGCCGAAACTATGGCACAGGAGTTGGGAGTGACCGTATATGCTGCAACTGGCCCTGTTTACCCGGAAGTTATTAATGGCAGGGAAACGGGAAGACTTCAAACTAACGGTACTTTTAATATGTACAGAATGACTGGAGAAGTTACAATTGATATTCCGGGATATGGCTCCATGACCTTTCCTGCTGGTGTGGGAAAAACTAACGTTGGTAGCACTATAGACCCTGCTAAACTTACTTCTCAAAAGTCCAGGTAAAAATAAAATTGATTAGTATGCGATATATACCTTTTCTTTTCACTGTTATTTATATTTGGGGATGTGAGGCTGGTTCACCCGGCAAGGTTGCTATAAAGGACACCAGTATCAGTGTGGCCAAAAATATTGTTTGCGATCAGAATTACGATAGCTTATTGCTTAAATATGCAAATGAATTTGCGGCTACAACAATAGATTTGAATAGTTCGCTATCTTCAGGTTTAAAATCCTTTCTTTTATCAGTTGATACAAACTGTTTGCGAAAGCAAAAAGAGTACAAATATTTTGTGGCTTTGATTTTGGAGAAACTGGCTCTTCATCATTTGAAATGCTGTAACCAGCATTATGATTTGTATCAAATGCGGGAAGGCGCAGCAACTATAATCATTAATGAATTTGATAGGCTTGCTGGTTATGGAGGGCAACAGCTTGAAATGCTAAACTCAGGTGTTGTAATGGACTACATATTAAATGACAAAACCCTGTCAACAAATCCAACAATTAGCCGTGTAAAAAATGCCATGGAGGCAGAAAGCGCCAGAATTAAAAAGGGGATTTAACTTCTTGGTAGTATAGCGTTGAAAAACGGGCAGGATTTAATGAAAGCAAAAAGATACGAATCTTTTGCTTTCATCAGGTTGTTCACAGGTGTATATCGTGAATCATTTCTCATCGCTAAAGGTCTTTTTGGTGTTAAGTTTACATAGCCGAATAAAAAATCCTTAAAAGTGGTAGCTTCCTGGATACTTACTAAGTTATCGCCCAACCGGCACCGGTCTGTTAAATGACGCCAACAACCGCAGCTATCATGAAAACCAGGCAGCGCTGGGGACCATTCCTTATCCATCAACGGCCACCGGTTATGATGTATTGACCGAGACCTATTACGATAACTACACTTATACAGGAGTCAAGGCCTATGATGCAACCTTGAACGCCAACCTTAATGCGGGCAGCAATCCTTATGCTGAAACGGTCATCAATAGCAGCCTTACAAAAGGAATGGTAACCGGCACAAAAACAAAGGTATTGGACGCCAGCACCTACCTGCTGAGCACTGTTTATTATGACAGTAAAGGCAGAGTGGTAGAAACAAGAACAGATAATGTGAGCGGGGCAGAAGATATTACAGTGAACCAGTATGATTTCTCCGGCAAACTGCTTAGCACTTACACCCGACATCAAAAGACTTCGAACGCCACGGTCACTGTGCTCACCAGCATGGCGTATGATCATGCCGGAAGACTGCTTAACATAAAAAAATCAGTGAACGGCAGTGCAGACAAAATGATAGCACAAATGAGTTATGACGAACTGGGCCACCTGAAGAAAAAAGCGCTGGGACAAAAACCCGACTTAACCTTTCTTGAAACGCTTGATCATGCTTTTAATATCCGGGGCTGGCTAACTTCAGTAAATAAAGACTTCGCTACCAATAGCGGCGTCAATGCCAATAACCATTATTTTGGAATGGAGCTTTCATATGACTATGGCTTTGCCCAAAACCAGTTCAATGGAAATATTGGCGGCATAAAATGGAGAAGCA
>CBIMFG010001093.1:0-2563 GCA_966243125.1 uncultured Niastella sp. | reverse complement strand
TTCTTTACGGGTGCTTGCATTGAAATTCTCAAAAGCGCGACGGTTCAAAAAGTCCATCATCACTTTTGTTACATAATCAAATACCCGCACTACTGAATATGTTTGTAAGCCCAGGTTATCGCCGTTGAATAATGTTTTGGCTGAGAAGGCCATTACCTTGCCATATTCTTTTACCATTGGGATCAAACCCAATTTTTCAAGACTGGCAATTTCACTTTTCTTCAGGTCGAACCGAACGCCATCCACTTCATTGATGCCACCGAATTTTTTACCGGCTGTAACCTGCGACATCAGCGTGTTGTAGATCTTTCCGGCCAGTGCGCTTGATGGTGGAACCATCAGGTCTTCTTCTTCGCCTATTTCGGCAAAACGGCCACGGCCAACAAGCCAGTTACAAGCCATGATCACGTTGGAACGATAAGGATCGCCACCGGTAAGGTTGGCAGCCTCAAACAATTCCATTACATCATCTGGTGAATCCAGGTTTTCGAAATCGGTTACCAGCATCACTTTATTTTCATAAGCGATCTTTGCCCATTTCTCAACCACTTTGTTGCTGCCAAGGTAACCTGGCAGAATAAGTAAGCTATAGTTATTACGCAGATCGAGGCGATCGTAGTTATCGGTGAGTTCATTATGAATAGCATCAATGAAACGGGTATTGTCCAGATCTCTTACCTGATCCGGATCAGCGTTGATCACTGATACATTTTTTACTTTAAGGCTTTCTGTATTTTTAAAGAAGAGCGCTACAGAGCGGTATGATCTTTCGAGTTGCTCCGTTTCTTTTACGGCTTCTTTCAGGTTCTTTTTCAGCACCTGGCCAGCGGTTTCTGAACGCTCGTTACAGGTTTGGATCATTGCTGCAGGATCATCAGAAGTTTGCAGTATATCCAGCCACAGCTTCAGTGTTTTTTTAAGCGCAGTACGTTCTTCTTTTTTGCTGTTCTCTTCGAGGAAGATCTTTTTTCTTGCTTTTCTTTCGGGATTAATATTTTGTACAGCATCTATAGCCGATTCCAGCAGATCAAAACCGCCGAATTTAGCAAGGCCCAGCACACTGTTCTCCAGCTGCTCAACCGGTTGCAATGCAAGGGATTTTTCTTCTTTAAGCGCCGTTTGCTGGGCGGGTTTAATGGATTCAGAACTCATGGTTACAAATTAATGGTAAAGGAAAATTAAATAGTATTGGGCGTTACCGGGCTGAGTCAAGTTCCTGTATCAGTGACTGCAAAGCTTTTATAATGTGCTCTTTTGTTTCAGGATTTGCAAGCGCCTGTTTCAGCAGTTTGTTTGTTTTTAACTGCTTTATTATTTTCTGGTATTGCAGCTGCTGCATGTTCACATCTCCCAGGTATTCACTTTGTGCAATAATACCTTTGGCGCCGAAATCTGACAATCCTTTAAAATGAAGTGTTTCGCGGCGCATGCCGCCATCTTCCGTTTCAAAGGTCATATCAACTTTTGGTTTGAAGTGTTCAAACACGTCGTCGATACTTGTTAACCCTTCTGTGATCACAGGCTTAACAGGAGGATCCTGTGTGAGTTTTTCAGCCAGTAATACCCGGTTCTGAGGAATGTCTGCAAAGGCTTCGAAGGCATCTTGTTTTACTTCCGTGCCGCCAATTCCGTAGGGCTCAATGCTCATGATAGATATTTTTGGTTTTCAGAATAAGACCCGCTTTCTGGGATGATTAGTCGAATTAATTTACGAACAAAGTGGTTTGACGGATTGGATATCAGAAGAAAAAGTCCCGAGTGGATTTTACAAAATTCGTTCCTAAATATTAATACAGAAACACTAAGCATCAAAAATCACCAATTACCCTGTCGTAAAAATACTCTGCGAACTTGTTTTTAATCTGCCATTAATATTGGCTAATAAATTTACATGTTTCCGTTAGTCAAACATACAATTCATATAGAATTAATGTTGCACGTGACTAACTTTAACATTAACGTGCCCATTATAGTTATAACACAGGAATCATACTATTCCATAAGAAATTTCCATTTTCATCTACATCTAATGTTAAGATAGTATTTCCTGCAGCTCCTGCTTCCCCGCTAATGATCTTTCGCGACAAAGGACGACGCAGGTTATTCCGGATAACGCCACCTAATGGCCGCGCCCCATATTGGGGAGCAAAACCCAATACTGCTAATTGTTTTTTAGCGGCATCGGTTAGTTGTAAAGTAATGCCCTGTTTCTCTAATGTACTGTACAACCCTTTCAGCTGAATGTTTAGTATGCGCTCCACCATTTCATTGGTCATTGGCGCAAACGGACAGATCTCCGTTAACCGGCCTAAAAATTCAGGTCTGAAATAATTAGCCATGATCTCCATTAACTGTGTTGATGACGGTACCTGTTTTTTGTTGAACGAATCAACCACATACTGGCTGCCAATGTTGGAGGTGAAAATGATGAGCGCATTGGAGAAATCGCCCTCCTTCCCCAGCTTATCATGCAGTTTACCCTCATCCATGATCTGTAAAAAAATATCAAACACCGACTGGTGCGCTTTTTCAATTTCATCGAACAACACCACGGAGTATGGCT
>CBIMFG010001092.1:0-2564 GCA_966243125.1 uncultured Niastella sp. | reverse complement strand
CGGTTGAATCGACCACACATTTATTTTCGCGGTCAATTTTCTCTATACTGACGCCTTTGTATAATTTGATATTGTATGACGGCTCTTCTGATTCTTTCATTTTTATCAGCTGTTCCCAGTTTTGGGTACCACTGATATAATCAGGCAACATGACGCGGTTGTAAAAAGGAAAATTTTCTTTGCTGAAGATCACCAGTTCATCTTCCTTGTTCATTTCTCGGTACGATTTCACGAAGCCAAAAGCACCCGCACCGGCACCTATGATCACAATGCGCTGACGAGGCTTTTTATACGGCGCTACCTGTACAGCACAGAATTTAAAATCGGGCTCTTTTGAGATGGGATCAACCATCGTACTGGTTACGTTGTTCGCGCGGTTCAGATCGTTGTTCAGGATCTTGCCCCAGTGCATGGGAATAAACACCACGCCTGGTTTTATGGAGTTTGAAACCTGAGCCTTTACGCGTACTTCTCCCTGGCGGGAGCTTACTACCGCAATATCGCCATCCTTTAAGTGCAGGCGGCGCGCATCGTCCGGATGTATTTCAAGGAACGATTGCGAAATATGTTGTTTCAACTTATTCACCTTACCGGTTTTACTCATTGTATGCCACTGATCGCGAATACGGCCGGTAGTAAGAATAAAGGGAAAATCGCCATCGGGTTTTTCACTGGTATTTTCATCGGGAACCGCGTGAATGATGGCTTTGGCAGAAGGGGTATAAAACGTTTTGTCGGTAAACAAGCGTACAGTGCCCTGGCCCGTTTCTCCTTTCGGATAAGGCCATTGAACTGACCTCCTGTTTTGTATTGTACTATAATTTAATCCACTGATATCAATGTTGGTTCCTTCGGTCAATTGTGCATGTTCGTCGTAAATGGCCGATGCATTTTCATAATCAAAACCATGATAGCCCATTTTTTTGGCAAAGCGGCAAATGATCTCCGCATCGGCCAATGCTTCGCCGGGCGCGTCAACGATCTTGTTCAAATAAGAGATGCGGCGTTCGGAGTTGGTCATGGTGCCCTTTTTCTCCGTCCAGCTTGCGGCGGGGAGAATAACATCGGCATATTTCAGCGTTTCGGGTTTGTTGCTCATGTCCTGCACCACCACAAACTTTGCTTTCTTCAACCCTTCTTCAGCCACCCGCACATTGGGTAAACTAATGAGCGGATTGGTGCAAATGATCCAGATGGCTTTCAGTTTTCCTTCATTCAGGGCATCAAACATTTCTGTAGCCGTTAACCCTGGTTTGGGGGAGATCTGTTTTCCGCCCCAGAATTTTTCTACTTCTGCCCGGTGTGCAGGATTGCTCAACACGCGGTGCGCCGGCAACAGGTTGGAGAGACCGCCTACTTCGCGGCCCCCCATGGCATTCGGCTGGCCGGTTAATGAAAATGGGCCGGAACCGGGTTTACCAATATGACCGGTAATGAGGTTGAGATTTATTAAGCTGAGGTTCTTGTTTACGCCTATGGCGCTTTGGTTCAGCCCCATCGTCCACAAACTCATAAACCCTTTGGCATTGCCAATATGTTGTGCAGCCAGAATAATAAACGCTTTATCAACGCCACAGATCTCAGCTGCTTCGGCCAGCGTTCTTTGAAAAACGATCTTTTTATATTGCTCAAAACCTTCGTCATGGTTCTTTACAAAATCAAGATCAACATCGCCATTCTCTATCAGCAAGCGGCCAATGGCGTGGTTCAGCGTAATATCTGTTCCGGGATTCAGCTGCAAATGCACATCGGCCAGTGAACAGGTATCTGTTTTACGCGGATCGGCCACAATGATCTTTACATGCGGATTTGCCGCTTTATGCGCTTCTATCCGGCGCCATAAAATAGGATGGCACCTGGCCGGGTTGGCCCCGGTTATAAAAAAACAGTCAGCTAACTCAATATCATCGTAACAACCGGGCACACTGTCTTCGCCCAGTGCCATCTTGTATCCAGCCACTGCGCTGCTCATACACAGGCGCGAGTTGGTATCAATATTATTACTGCCAATAAACCCTTTAATGAGTTTATTGATCACATAGTATTCTTCAGTAAGACATTGCCCCGATACATAAAATGCAACAGAATCAGGTCCGTATTTATCAATGAAAGTTTTGAATACAGCTGCCGTGCGGTCCAGCGCATTATCCCACGACACCCGTTGCAGGGGCATGTTCTTGTTGTAACGCATTTGCGGATACAACAAGCGGTCGCTTTTATCATTTACGGTATAATGCAGATTCATACCCTTGCTACACAACATACCTTTGTTCACAGGGTGATTTTTATCACCTTCCACGGTAATGTTCCCCTTCTTATCTTTATTTACCACTATGCCACAACCCACCCCGCAATAGCTGCAGGTAGTAGTCACTGAAACGGGATGCTGATTATTCATACTTTAGAAATGTTGAATATTGAATGTCGAATTTTGAATACTGAAGTAAAAGCCAACATTCAATATTTATTATTCATCTGTTGTTGCTAAGCAGCTACCACTGCTGGTTTCAATTCTTCTTTTGCTGCTCCTTTATTGTGTTGGAGTTCAGGTTCACTTGTTAAGA
>CBIMFG010001091.1:0-2566 GCA_966243125.1 uncultured Niastella sp. | reverse complement strand
GAGTAGCCGGTGATCTTGCCTTTTTCAAGCACATAACGAAATAAGAAACGGGCATAAGATTTTCGATTTGAAAAAGAGGGTAGTTTCCATTTTATTACAAAAGGAAATTCGCCTTGTCGTTCTAACAGATACAAATACCAGCCCGCACTTACAGCGCATACAACTATATTGAACAGGATGGCCATGATAGCAGGCACATACCAGTGTTCATAAAAGCCAATACCCACCACCGGGATCAGGTACGACAAAACCGGCAAAAAAAGCATGACCTGCATTTTCAGCAACAGCCAATATACCTTCTTCTTATTTACCAGTGACAGCTGATACAAATAAGAAAACGCTGGCTTTTGTAAGGAGCTTGTAACAAATTGCCCGCCCTTGATAGCATACGTAAGCCACACGGCAAATACTGCCAGCAAAAAAGAGGTATCGGTAAGCATGCCTCTGATCAATGCATAATGATATTCCAGCAAACCCACACCGTTAGCCCTGCCTACAGCCAGGGTCATCATATAATATACAAAAACCAACAGCGCAGCATTTTGCCGGTAAAACGGCGTTACCAGCGATTTAAACAGGAGTGACCGTTGTATGCTCATAGGGCTGTATTGTATGATCTGTAATGCTGAAATTTTTATCAATGGTAAGCGCGGCAGATAAGAATGGTTGGTGTGAACTGAAGATAAAGCTGCAGCCATATTGTTGCCGGTACTCGTTTATGAGCTCAGGCAATGCATGAACTGCTTCGGTATCAAGGGTGGCCAGTGGTTCATCCAACAGAATCAATGGCGCATTGCCAATAAAAGCCAGCAGCAGCGACAACCGTTTAACCATACCGCTTGAATAGGTGCCAATGGGATTGTGGAGATGAGGATATAAACCTGAAAACGAAATGAGACTGTTTACTTGTTGTTGCGGCGCTTTTCTGATGTCCTGGTAAAACAACACCAGGTCGCGGCCGGTGATATAGCTGGGGTATACGGGTTCGGCCTCTGCATAACTCACCTGTTTTCTGTAATTAACGCCGCTCTTTTTTAAGCTGATATTATTAATATAGGCCTCGCCATCAAAAGGGATCATGCCGGCAATGATCTTCAGAAAGGTGGTTTTACCAGAGCCATTTACGCCGTAGATCCAGTAAATACCTTTATCTAGCTTGAATTCAGGGATGTTCAGGATCAGCCTTTGGCTGTACTTCTTCTGTACCTGTTGTAAATGTATCATGGGCACTAATTTACATGCTGGTAATTAGTAGCACTTTCCCTGAAAATGTTTCACATAAAATAAAAAATCTCCTCACCGCTAAGCCGCAAGGAGATTTTTCAACTCTTTCTTTAGAAACCTAATTTACTACCCAGGTCACCCAGTATATTGCTGCCACCGGTACTGCCGGCATCACCACCGCCAGCGCCTAATAAAGAATCGATTTGACCACCGAATTGGGGAAATTTCTGCTTAACAAAATTAGCCACTACATCTACAACCTGTTGCGCCTGTTCCGCAGGAACGCCTGTTTTCTCAACTATTTGCTTAATTAACTCGCTCATGATATTTCAGTTTTGTGTAATACCGCAAATGTAGGGCCCTAATTCCGTATCTTAACAGAAATACTAACCATGAGAATAATATCTGCCATCCCGTTATTACTTTTTACTCTATTGTATTCCTGCCAGTCACCCACTGAAAAACAGCCCCTCGCTGCCACCAGCTACTTCAATACTGCAGATACCGGCGTGCGCATGGCCGGTATAAAAATGATTCCCGTGCAAACGCCAGTGGGTACCTTCAGGGTTTGGACAAAACGCTTTGGTAACAACCCAACTATTAAAGTTTTGCTGTTGCATGGTGGCCCTGCGGCCGGACATGAATACATGGAATGCTTTGAAAGCTTTTTTCCTGAGCAGGGCATTGAGTTTTATGAATACGATCAGTTAGGCTCTTCTTATGCCGACCAACCCACCGATAGCAGCTTATGGACAACAGAACGTTTTGTGGAAGAAGTAGAACAGGTGCGAAAGGCATTGAACCTCGATAAAAGCAATTTCTACCTGTTAGGCCATTCCTGGGGAGGCATACTGGCCATGGAATATGCATTAAAGTACCAGGGCAACCTGAAAGCACTGATCATTAGCAATATGATGGCAAGCGCTCCAGACTATGGTAAATATGCCGACAGCATACTGGCCAAACAAATGGATCCCAAAGTGCTTGACACCATTCGTAAACTGGAAGCGCGTAAAGCAACCAGCGACCCCAAATACATGGAGTTGCTGATGACCCATTTTTACAGCAAGCATATTTGCCGTTTGGCAGAATGGCCGGAGCCCGTGAACCGGTCTTTCAAACACCTTAACGGCGTTATTTATACGATGATGCAGGGGCCTTCTGAATTTGGCATTAGTGGCCGCCTCGCCAATTGGGATCGCAAAGCCGATCTTCCAAAGATCAAAGTACCTACCTTAACCGTCGGTGGTCAATTTGATACCATGGACCCTGAACATATGAAGTGGATGAGCACCCAGGTACAAAAAGGTTCTTACCTGTATTGCCCCAACGGCAGCCACAT
>CBIMFG010001090.1:0-2568 GCA_966243125.1 uncultured Niastella sp. | reverse complement strand
AAAAGTGGCGCTGCCTTCAGCATTGCTTCTATAATGGTTGATTGTATTGTTGGCGCTTAGTACGGTCAGATAATTATCTGCGTTAAATGCAATGGCCTGGTCGCTGCTTTCCCTGAATATGCCAATAACAGATGAGAGTTTGATCTTTTTCAGCACCGGGTCGTTTACCTGGTTGTGAATTTTACCGTTGTAATAGTAACAGACATTGTTTTTGAAAGGGGCCATCCATATCCTGCCTTTTGAATCGGCAAAAAGTTTTAATATTTCCGTTTCCGGAAGCCCGTCGCTGGTGGTGAAGTTTTTAAAATGGGTGCCATCGAAGCGGCTGATACCAGCCTCGGTTGCAAACCAAATGAACCCGTCTTTATCCTGGCAAAGGTCGTATACGGTAGAACCGGCTAAGCCGTCTTTTACATCGTAATGAATAAAATTGTACTCCTGTGCATAGGAAGTACAAACAGTTAATAAACCGGCAAAAAGCAGTAGTGTTTGAATGGTGCGTTTGGTGCTCATAGAAAGTTTAACTGCTATGAAGACCGGAGTCCTCATAGACTAACAGTTTGCTTTCATAACCGGTCGCGCCTCCGGTTTTGAAATTCCGTCTGAAGGTATAAAAAAAGGTTTTTAGGCGATAACTTTAAAATGCAAAGGTTTTATTAATACGCGTAGGCCTTACAGGTATTAATTATTGGTATATGTAATCGTAGGGCAACCCATCTGATAATTTTTTCCAGGCCCAATAACCTGAATTGATCACGTCGTACTGCTCGTAAAAATAGCCGTTCTTTTCAATTACGAAACCATTGGAAACGTCGAGCACGGTGATCTGAAAGCGGGTGGTTGCTGGTAACTTGTATTCTTCGAGGAATTGTTTGTCGGGGTACACCTTATCATAGCTAATACGGTAGCGGCCATTCCAGCTTACTTCCACATCGCCGCTATCTACCATATAATCCTGCTCGTTATAAGGGTTGGTGATGAATGAGCCTTTTACACTTTCGGGGTCGTCGTTCAGTTTTTCAACGATAAAGCCTTGCTGTTTTAAGGTGCTATCGTAAAAAGAGCGCATAAAATGCAGGCGGGAGCCCAGGTAGGTATGTGCCCGGTTCTTTTTCCATTGTGTTTTTACTTCTTCGGTACTATCCATTTCCTGAAACAGGGGCGAACCGGTGTATTGTGAAATATTGCTGGTATAATCGTAACTGAAGGAGTCGAGCTGGTACCTGATCTTATACCCCAGGGTGTAGTTATTAATGATGATGTCTTCTTTGGCCATTATTTTCAGGCGGTTTCTTTTTTTAGAATAGAAGAAGTGCAACACCTCGGGGTTTTGAATAACGCACTGGCTTGAATTGGCGGAATTGCCGATAAAGTTCTGGTTAAAGAATTTACCATATTTATTTAAGCCATCCGGGTCTTCGGTACTGGCTACTACTGCTACTTCTGATAATGATTTATCTTCTTTAGCAAGTTCTATCACCATGGTATCGCTTGACTGGCTGGCGCTGATGCGCATTATCTTTTTTTCGAAACCGGTATAAGTTACAACCATGTCGTAACCGCCATTTGGCAGGCGCATAAAAAACAAACCCTGGTTATTGGTAATAGTTCCCTGTGTGGTGTTTTGGCAATAGGCCGAGGCGCCTACCATTGGTTGTTTTGTTTCTGCATCAAGCACCTTTCCTAAAACTACAAATGTTTTTTCCTGTGCATGGGCAATGGAAAAACAGGTAACGGATAACAGCAGGATCAGTAAGTGTTTCATCGTGAACTATTATTTTCAGATGGATATGAATATTTACAATATATAACCAGCCTGTGGTTATTAAAACGTTTGGCTGGCTGTGAAAGTATTAATATGGCCGTCTTCTGCAAGCGGTGCCAGGTTAAATTTCTTTAACATATTAACCGGGGCGGGCATGTATAACTGTATAAGGCAGTTATAGCGGTTGCAAATGAGCCAGGTATTGTTCGCAATCTTTTTTTATAGCTTTTTCCAGGGGTGTAAATGAAAATCCGGGGAGGGATTTCAATAATTTACTGTTGTCGAAGTAGGTAACGCTTTGCGCAACACGGGCACTTTCACGGGTAAGCAGCGGCCTTTTTCCCGACACCATAGCTTTCAACTTTTCCATGCGCCAGGCCATGTTGCCCAAAAAGGGCGTCGCTTCTTTGTGCGGGTGTTTTTTACCCAGGCCATCGGCGATGGTATTGAATAATTGTTGAAAGGTCCAGTTATCACCATTAACAATAAACCGCTCGCTGCTTATTTCACTTTCCATAAGCAATACGGCGGCCCGCGCTACATCTGTTACTGCAACAAATCCGTTTATCCCTTTTGTAAACCAGGGAAATTCTTTGTACACACTTTTGAAGATGGCACAGCTGGATGTGCTCC
Source organism: uncultured Niastella sp. (assembly GCA_966243125.1). Lineage (GTDB taxonomy): Bacteria > Bacteroidota > Bacteroidia > Chitinophagales > Chitinophagaceae > Niastella. The sequence goes on along the minus strand of CBIMFG010001090.1, from coordinate 170 downwards.
AGTCGCCATAGCCTAGTACGGTGCTGGGGTTTACGACCACCATATTCAATCCTTCGGCAGCGCCGCGCCAAACTTCCAGTTCAGCGTGGTATTTGCTGATGGAGTAGGTGGTGTGCAATTTACCGGGCAGCCATTTTTTTTCTTCAGTTACGGTTTCACCGCTTTGCGTG
>CBIMFG010001089.1:0-2570 GCA_966243125.1 uncultured Niastella sp. | reverse complement strand
AAAGAAAGATAAGAAGTCAGGTGGTTGAGTCTACTGATTTTAAACCTCGCGAAGCCACTGTTTGGGTTCAAAACAATTTGAATTGTTTACCTAGTGAGGAAGATTAAGCATTTGGGGCAATTCAAAACGGATGGTAAATAAACTTAATCCGTTTAGATTGAAAGCATCATTGATTTGATGCTTTGCCTGTCTCAAAACCTCATTAGGCTTCAAATAAGAGCGTATTTCTTAAGGATTGAACAATTTCATGTCAGAACCCGTTATCAGGTCAGCAACATAAAGAGCTTTTAATACACGTTCAATGCATTTTCCAATGCACCCTATAAAAAAGAAAAGGGCTTCAATTGCTTGAAACCCTTGCTGTGCTTTCGTGACCCCGTCTGGATTCAAACCAGAAACCTTTTGATCCGTAGTCAAATGCTCTATTCAATTGAGCTACGGGGCCGTGTTTTTCGTGAATGGGCGGCAAAAATATACCTATTTGCTATTCCGCCCAAATAAATCATGCAAAAATGATAAATAAATTTTCCTTTTAGACTGAATGCCAGGCTTTAGGCCTTTCATTACTTAACTTGCCCCTGGCATACCAAATGCGTTATCATCTTAAAGGTCATTGTTATGAAAATTCAATGCTGGTCAATCGGTAAAAACCACGAGTCCTATGTAAAAGAGGGAATTGAAGACTTTACCCGCCGGTTATCAAAATACTTTCCTGCCGAATGGAATCTTATCCCGACCCCAAAAAACGCCGGCATGCTCAGTGAAATGGACCTCAAGAAAAAAGAAGGGGAAACCATTCTGGAATGGCTCAAAAAAGACGATTACCTTATCCTGCTTGATGAACGGGGACAATCGTTCTCTTCTCCGCAGCTGGCTAATTTTATACAAGCACGGGCCAACGACAGCGTTAAGACCCTCGTTTTTTTGATTGGCGGAGCTTATGGGGTTGATGAAGCCGTTTTTAAAAGGGCCAATACCACCTGGTCGCTTTCAAAGCTCGTATTCCCGCACCAGCTAGTGCGTTTAATACTGGCCGAACAATTATATAGAGCCTGCACTATTCTTAGAAATGAGAAATATCACCACGTTTAGAAGGCAACAAAGTAATTTGTGAATTTGATTTGCAGAAGGTGCTGAAGTGACCTCTTTTGTTCAGAACATAAATCTTCACTTAGATTTTTATACTTATTTTAGTCCACCAGAATTCAACTGAATCCTAAACCTTATATATGACTGAAAATAACAGAATCGCGATTAGCGGGAGGTAAAATCTATTTTGTTGTGCGCGGAATATATCCATTTTTCTCCATCCACAGCGTCATTGGTTCCAGCCATTCTGCTACAGGCAACTTCTTTATAAAGCCATGCCCACCTTCCGGATATAAATGCAGCTCCGCCTTAATTTGCTTGTTCAGCAAAGCCTGATAATATCGAATGCTATTCTCCACTGGTACAGTTTTATCGTCTCCGGTATGGGTTATATAAGCAGGTGGGGTTTGTTGGTTCACCTGCAACTCGCCTGACCAGGCATCTTTTACCGCCTGAGAAGGACCTTCACCTATAAGCGCCTGCCGGCTGCCCATATGGGCTAGCCCATCCTGCATGCTGATCACAGGATATACCAGGATCTGAAAAGCCAGGTTGCCTGCATGGTGGTTCGCTAATGTAGATGCCAAATGACCGCCAGCGCTAAAGCCTATTACACCAATCCTGGTTGTATCCAGGTGGTAGTCAACTGCATGTTTTTTTATCCAGCTCAGCGCCTGCTGCGCATCGTTCAATGGCACAGTAGTAAAGTCTTTTTGTGTTTTGCTGTCGGGCAACCGGTACTTAAGTACAAAACAGGTGAGGCCCTTTGTGGCAAAGGCTCTGGCAATAGCCATTCCTTCTTTATCCCACACCAAATTGTGGTAACCGCCTCCCGGAAAGATCAGCAGCCCGGTACCGTTGGCACTATCCGATTGAAACACCTGTATTGCAGGGGCAGGCGCCGAAGCATAGCTAACCGTATCTGAAACAGGCTTATCATTAAGTAAGTGCCAATGTTGCGCGTATGAGTGAGCATTTTTTGCTAACAGGAGTACAAGAAATAAATACTTTTTCATTATCAGCAGACAATTTAACGGCTACTAAAATAAGATTTTACAAAGGTATCAGACACACTTTATTGCATAAATTAACCTGCTCTTAATGGTTATTGGTTAACTTTGACAATGGCTTCATTAAGAAAAGTTACCTATCCGGTTTTCAAAAAGAATCAGCCGGACGATTCTTTCAAATTCAAACCGCTGCCTGAACCAATAGGCAAATATCCTTTTCATCTGGACTTGCATACTGTAATACCGGCCATCAATTCTGAAAAAATGGTATTCCACATGGTAGGTGATACAGGTAGTTTATATGGCGGAAATTTTCAGCGGATTGTTGCCGATGAAATGAGGAGTCAATACCAGGAGGCACGTACTCTGGAAGACAAACCACAGTTCTTATACCACCTGGGTGATGTTGCATACACCTATGGCGAAGCTGCCAGTTATTATCCGCAGTTTTTTGATCCGTACCGTAATTAT
>CBIMFG010001088.1:0-2579 GCA_966243125.1 uncultured Niastella sp. | reverse complement strand
TTAGTGCGGCGCAGGTCATCAAGTTTCCGAAAGTGGTGCAGGCCCGGTTCAATGCACAACGGGAAATTTCAGCCATGAAGAGTTTGCCCGAAATGGAAAAGGCCTATAATGAGTTCATCAGGAATTTTCCGCCCAACAGTTATCCGGCCTTGCCCCTGGGCGAAGACAGGCTGCCGTATGACCGGCTGCGTAATACGTTGGCAGTGGGGTATGCAAAAGAAAAAAATGTAGCCAAGGCAAATTACTATGCCGGTTTGCTGGAAGCCGGTTTTTGGAAGGGCAGCGTATACGGCCGGCTGGCCGATGCGTTTTATGCCAACGGTGATGTAGCCAACGCGGCCTTGTACCAAAAGAAAGCGGTAGAGAACGCCGTGCCTTATGCCGAAGGAAAAATGGGCGCCAGTGCAGCTGCCAATTGGGCCGCTAAAGGCTATGCCGAAGCCTGCGGCAATTATGCCCGCATGTTGTACAGGCAAAAAAAGTACAACGAAGCGTTGACCTATATTGAGCTGGCACTGAAACGGGCAGGGGAGCCCATCCCGGAATTTGATTATTATTATGCCCAAATACTGGCTGCCCTCCACCGCAATCAGGAAGCATATGGCCGCATAGAATCGGCTGTGCGGTCGGGCGAGGCTACCAAAGAAATGGGCGACCTGTTCAAAGAACTATACGTGAAGGTAAAAGGCAGTACTGCCGGGTTGAACGATTACGAGGCGGCCATTCGCAAAGGCGTACTGGAGAACCTGCGAAAAAAGCTTACCCAAAGTATGGTAAACCAGCCCGCGCCCGATTTTGTGTTAACAGACCTGCAAGGAAATTCCGTAAGTCTGGCCGCATTAAAAGGTAAAATTGTTATCCTCGATTTTTGGGCCACCTGGTGCGGGCCCTGTAAAGCATCTTTTCCGGCCATGCAACTGGCGGTAGATAAATATAAAAATGACAGCACCATCCGGTTCTTATTTATTCATACCTGGGAAAGAACCACCACGCCCGCAGCAGATGCACAGGCTTATATAACCGGCATGAAATACAGTTTTCAGGTGTTGATGGATACCAAAGACCCGGAAACAAAAACCAATACAGTTGTAGACAGTTACCATGTGAACAGCATTCCGGCAAAATTTGTGATCGACGAAAAAGGCAACGTACGGTTCAGGCTCACCGGGTTTAACGGCAGCAAAGAAGCGGCTGTTGATGAAATAGCCATGATGATCAACCTGGTTAAGGCCTCCCCATAGAGCAGGATGCCGTGTTCGGCAAAAGAGCTATTTTTGCGCATTTGAAACCAACAAGTCAATGAGTAAACAAGCACCTGTGGTTAAGTATAACACCAGTTATCCTTCCATTGAAGACCTGCGCGAAAAAGCCAAAAGAAAAATTCCAAAATTTGCCTTTGAATACCTCGATGGCGGTTGTAATGAAGATGTGAACCTGCATAAAAATACCGCCGAGATCAGAGAGGTGGAACTGGCTCCGTATTACCTGAGCAAACACACGGGATCGAGCCTGAAAACCGAATTGTTTGGCCATATATACGACGCTCCCTTTGGTATTGCGCCGGTAGGTCTGCAGGGACTCATTTGGCCCAATTCGCCCCAGATTCTTGCCAAAGCCGCCAAAGAACATAATATACCTTTTATCTTAAGCACCGTTACAACGGCCGATATTGAAACCATCAGCAACATAACAGAAGGCAAGGCCTGGTACCAGCTGTACCATCCTGCCGAAAATGAGGTGCGCGACGATATTATTAAACGCCTGCAGGCCGCCGAATACCCCGTGCTGGTGTTGCTGAGCGATGTGCCTTCCTTTGGGTTCCGCCCAAGAGACATTCGCAATGGACTGGCCATGCCGCCCCGCATGACCCTGAGAAATATCCTGCAGATCATGGGCCGGCCTGAGTGGGCCTTAAAAACCCTCGTACACGGTACGCCTAATTTTGCCACGCTGAAGCCCTATACGCCCAAAGGATTAAGTATGAAACAGCTGGGGCTGTTCATGAACCGCACCTTTGCGGGCCGGCTGAATGAAGAAAAAATTGCCCCCATCCGCGATAAATGGAAAGGAAAAATTGTAGTGAAAGGGATTGCCACCGAAGCCGATACCGAAATGTGCCTCAAGCTGGGTATAGATGGCATCATCGTTAGCAACCACGGCGGCCGCCAGTTGGATGCCGGTCAGTCGGCCATTAAATCAATGAACCCGATCATTGATAGGTACAAAGGAAAATTAAAGATCATGATGGACAGCGGGCTGCGTTCGGGCCCCGATGTAGCGCGGGTAATGGCCAGCGGCGCCGATTTTACCTTTATGGGCCGTTCGTTTATGTACAGTGTAGCGGCGTTGGGCGACCAGGGCGGCGATCATGTAATTAATATGCTGAAAGTACAATTGCAGCAGGTAATGGACCAGTGCTGTTGTGCACAGGTGCAGGATCTGCCGAATCATATCATTAAATAACTATCTTGGATAAATAAAAAAGCGGTCCCGGTTTTACCAGGACCGCTTTTTTAGTTTTTAAGTATGGGGGTGATCACATTTATTTTACCATTACTGCTGTATACTTTCAGGAAGTA
>CBIMFG010001087.1:0-2581 GCA_966243125.1 uncultured Niastella sp. | reverse complement strand
ATAATTAGAGAACACATAATTATTAACCTCCGGGAAGGGGTAGTTACCCACGCACAATGCTAACCGTAAAAATGGAAATACAAATGGTATTTACATTCCAGCTTCGATCCCCGAAAGCTATGAATTGCTGAGCGCTTAGGCAGGTCTTCTGACTTACTCCCCCGGGTCCTGTCTTCCCGCTCAACGTGTGTTGAACAGTGACTGAGGTGGGACCCTGGTTTCCCGATACAATCGGGCGGAGCTTACAGCTGCGGGCCAGTTCCGGATTTACACCGGATTCCCTTTTAATCCTCCCGACTATAGTCGGGAGGAACCAAAAGCGATGCAAATATATAAGGTTATAGGTTAGCGGAAGGGATTGGTATTAATAATTTAATTCACACGGCGTTAACATTAAATTAAGATTAATAACTATTTGAATACTTTCAACCGGTCTTGAAAAATGGTAAATTTGTAAGGTAAACTAACAAGTTTTACTAACAATGCCACCACTCAAATTATCATCTACCCTGCGTATGGCGGTTGGTTCGCTGCATAAAGTATTGCGCAGACAAACCTCGCTGATCTCATCTTATTCTATGACAGAGATGGAAACCATCAGCCTTATTTCCCGGAACGATGCCATACTGGCATCGGAACTGGCGGTGCGTACGCGCATTACCACTCAGTCGATGTCGCAGATCCTGAAGAAGTTTGAGGAACAGGGACATATAACGCGCACTGGTTCACCCGATGACAAACGCAAAGTGCATATTTCACTCACCCCTGCCGGTGAAAAACTGGTAAAACAAAACAGGTATGAAAGAGATGCGTTTTTGCAAAAAAGGATCGAGACCCTGCTTACCGACAAAGAAGTGGCTTTACTGGAAAAAGTAGTACCCATTCTGGAAAAACTGGCTGCCGTAGAGTAACCGATTATTAATTAAAGTTTGAATCAGAGGAGTTAGCAATGAGTTTTACAAATACGTTCAGATCGTTTAAAAGCCGCAATTACAGTTTATTTTTCTTTGGCCAGCTAATTTCACGCGTTGGTACCTGGATGCAACGTACCGCGGTTATTTGGGTGGTTTACACCATGACCCATTCGGTATTCATGATTGGGTTAACCACTTTTGCCGAACAGTTCCCCTCGTTTTTATTATCACCTGCCGGCGGTATTGCCGCCGATCGCCATAACAAACAAAAGCTGGTGCTCATCACACAGATAGTAGCCGCCCTGCAGGCAACCGCACTGGCCATAGTTTATATTACCGGGTACCACCAGGTTTGGTTAATACTTTCACTGAGCGTGGTGCTTGGCATTGCCAATGCCTTCGAAGTGCCGGCCCGGCAATCAATGGTAAACGACCTGATAGATAACAAAGAAGACCTGCCCAATGCCATTGCCATTAACTCATCGCTTAATAATTTATCACGACTACTGGGCCCTGCCCTTTCAGGCTTTGTGCTGGCACGGTATGGCGCCGGTGTTTGTTTTGCTTCCAATGCCATCAGCTTCATAGCTGTGATAGCCTCTCTGATGATGATGAAAGTTCCGCAACAACTCATTACCACTGCAAAGAAAAAAATCTCCGCCGATTTTACAGAAGGATTGAACTATGTAAAACGCCACCACGAAATAGGCAATACTGTTTTACTACTGGCATTAACCTGTTTGCTGGTAAACACGTACAACACCCTGATACCCGTGTATGCAAAAGAAATTTTCAATGGTAATGCCGCTACTTACGGCTACCTCAGCGCCTTTATTGGTTTGGGTGCGGTTATCAGCACGCTGTCTATTGCCTCGCGCAAGCCAGGCCATAATATGAAAAAGGTGTTGCGCATCAACATCATTATTGTAGGCGTGGCACTGATCGCATTTTCCTACACCCATTTCTTCCCCGCGAATTTATTACTGGCCACACTCGCAGGCTTTGGCACTATGTCGGTGATCCCTATCAGTAATACCATTATACAACTGGCCTCCTCCCCCGAGATGCGTGGCCGTGCTGTAAGCTTTTTTACCATGGCAGCCTTCGGCACCATTCCTATTGGTAGTTTACTGGTAGGCTGGCTTAGCAATTACATTGGGCCTCAAAACTGCATCCTGGCACAAGGAGTTATTGCGCTGGTGATCGCAGGTTGTTTTTCAAAGTTCCTTTCCAGCGATATGAAAAACGTCAAAATAGAATCATCGGGCACCACAACAAACAATCAAACAAAACAATATCTACATGAAACAACAAACAGCCCTGTTGGTGATGGACATGCAGTTGGGCATCTTGCAGAATTTCGCCAACAGCAACCAGGTAGTGGAAACAATTAAAGAGGCCATCACAAAGGCCCGCGCCAATAATATTCCGGTAATCTATGTAAGACTTGCCTTCCGGCCCGGCTTCCCTGAGATCAATCCCAACAACCTATCCTTTGAATCGTTTAAACAAATGGTGGCCAACATTCCTGCAGATACCTTTACGCAAATACATCCCGAACTGGCGCCCAAAGAAAACGAGCTCATCGTACACAAAAAAAGAATAAGCGCTTTTACCGGCAGCGATCTGGAATTGGTATTGCGCTCACTAGGCATTACCCACCTGGT
>CBIMFG010001086.1:0-2582 GCA_966243125.1 uncultured Niastella sp. | reverse complement strand
AGGTGAGCGCACAAATTGGGACTAACAGCAAATTGGTGTTTGAGGTTGAGTTGATAATTATTAGATAGGATATAAAATATTAGATATAAAAGAGCCACGGTCATCATTAGCTAAGTAAGGAGAGCCTTGGTTTTTTTGTTTTTTTGCATAATTGAAATAATGGATTATGAAGATGGCGCTGCCATGCTGGTGGTATTATTTATTGGAATGGGAAGAAGTATGTGGATACATCAGAGAGTAAAAGGCGAGGGATCAACCTGTTATGAGACATTTGGATAAACGTGATTAAAATAATATATTTGTATAAACTTAACGTGCATGGCTAGTTCAGCAATTGATAAGGAGTTAATACGCTATTTTACCTTGCTTGATGCTGGGCAGAAAGAAATGTTGTTGGCTATGATAAAAAGAATTTTAAAGCCCGGTAATAGCAATACAGAAGAACGAATAACTATTGAACAGTATAATAAAGAATTGGACGAAGCCATTGAGCGAATTAACCAGGGTGAGTTTACAACATTTGAAGAACTGGAAAAGGAAATAAAAGGTTGGTAGCATCGCATAGCGAATGGGTATTGTTATTGATAATGAGGTGAAAGCTCAGCTCAAGGAAGCCTATGATTATATCAGACAGAATTCACCTCAGAGCGCCAGAAAAATAATAAGTAAAATCACTTTATCAATAGGTGAACTAAGCAAACATCCTGAAAAGTATCCCCCTGATAAATATCGTTTAGATAGAGATGTCTCTTTTAGGGCTTATGAAATAGAAAGATTTCGGATTGCATATCATCTTTCACCCCCTCATATTCAAATCATCAGAATTCGCCACACCAGCCGGGAGCCCTTGTTGTACTGACATTTGATCTTCCTGCCGTAACTTACCAGTAAAATACAAGGCATGGGCAACTCCGACACTCACCACCAGCGCATTGCTAATATGACCTTTGCTTCGGTATATCCGTTGTATCTCACGAAAGTGGAGAAGAAAGGCAGAACAAAGGAAGAGTTAGACCAGGTGATACAATGGTTAACAGGTTTCGATCATAAGACCATGCATAAACTGATAGCCGAAAAGGTAACTTTTGAAACATTCTTTCAGCAAGCCTCGCTAAATCCTAATGCATCACTCATTACCGGAATGATCTGTGGGTACCGGATAGAAGAGATAGAGGAGCCATTGACCAAAAAGGTCAGGTATTTAGATAAACTGGTTGATGAGTTGGCAAAGGGCAAAAAGATGGAAAAGATCTTGCGCGGGTAGTTGGCATCCAACCTTACGCCAACCCTTGCCGCTCTGCCCACCGCATATGATAAGCCATCTTTGCAGTAAACCCAAGTTTGCGTATAAGCCTGTAGTTTACAACTGCACCTACTGGTGCGCCTATAATGGGTATTAATTGGGCCAGTTTAGCCAGGTCAATATAATCCCTGTATTCCTGTTGAAAGGGGCGCCATTCAAACTGATGAATATCTTCTGGCAGGCTTTGTGATTTTTTGTCCCAGTTTTTCATTGTCAGAAATACATTCCGTCTGTGTTTGGCCGATGAAAATGCCAATTGAAAAATATGAAGAATGTACACCCGTTCCTTGTAATCATTAACTGAGAATCCGTAGATATTTGCGATCTCGAACAGGAGTTTAATCTTTATGGCTATCAAAAGTGGAAAATCTGCCAAACCCAGCAATATACCGCCCGCACCGGTAAGGGCGCCTTCAGCGGCAGCTGTAGTTCGGTAGATTTTGATCTTTTCTTCAACGATGTTATCGCTCTCGCCAAGGGTAAGCAACGTTCTTTTATCGCGTGTGGTCCATTTGGCGCCAAACAACACCCCGCGGATCATTTGTTTAATGATTACCGTAATGGCATCATGTACCTTTTCGGGTATCAGGTTATTCATCTTATCCTGCACCGATTTGGACAGTCTGTTAAAGACACCTGGCTTCCGCATCATCTTCCGCTGCCATGCCTGCAGCTCGCGCATCATTATCTGTTCGTTGGTGGTCATGTTTCCAGATTATACTATTCTTACTGCAACTCTTTTGCCAGGTAGTTATGAGGTGACGAGATTGCGGACGTGAAAGGCAGGGATTAAAAACAAATTGAATTTGAGTTAAAAAAACACCGCCAGCTTCATCCGTGCAAAAAACGGTGTGCCCGGCGTGAAATGGATCTCTGAAACCGGATCGGGTTCATTTTTAAGCCGTGATTCCGTATCAAACTGCGTTTCGTTCCATTTTACATTGAACAGATTTTCGATGGCGATTCCCAACTCGTATTTCTTTTTGGAATAGTTTATTGATAGATCGGTTACGGTATAGCCTGTAGCAATAACTGAGTTGTATTCATTGGCTGCACGGTCGTACATATAGCGATAACGCAAACTGCCGTTCAATCCATTTTTTAATTGCCAGTTCAATCCGCCGGTGCTGGTAAAGGTGGGCGCTAGTGGAATATAGTTTTCTCCTTTGGGATCTTCAGCACTGCGAGGTTTGGCCAGGTTGGCATTCACATCGGCAAACAACCAGTTATTGAGCTGGTAACGGGCAGACACATCAATGCCTACCCGGCGCGTTTTACC
>CBIMFG010001085.1:0-2582 GCA_966243125.1 uncultured Niastella sp. | reverse complement strand
GGTATTTATTGGCCGATGCATCAAAAACACTGATACCCACATGCGCATGTTCCACGCTGCTGTCGGTAAACAGGTCTTTATTGGCAACCTTGGAGATTTGTTTTTGGGTTGAACAGGAAGCGAATACAAGTAATATTGAATATCCAATGTTCAATATTGAATGCCGAAGTGAAATACAGAATTTATTATGCAGGATATCAGATTGAAATATAGCCATTACCTTATTAAGTTATAACATTAAAAGTTTTCTCAATTTCAACATTCAAGATTCATTATTCAATATTCTACATTTCGCGCTCCTGCGCGCGAAACCAACGTTCAGGAATTTCGTTCCTGCTGGCCAGCAGGTAATCCTTATACGAGCAGGCAATGTACTTTTTATCGGGCATTTGCATCCACCAGCGACCGGTTTTCTTGCTTTGTAAAAAAACCGTTTCTACTTCAGCAAAGGCCATATGAAACTCATTGAACGAATCTTTTTCTTCCATTTTAGCTTCGCGTTCACCGCGGTAATATCCATCTACCACGTACCACAACATATGGCTGATCTGTTTGGCAGTAAGCTGGTTTTTATCCAGGTTAGGCGCATAGCCATAAATACCAATAGTACTTACATTGGCGCTCATACCGGCATATTGCATCAGTACACAGGCTTCTTCGCCCGTTAAGCCGTTAGGGGTAATATGATTGGCGGGGGCATACGCATTGGCAATGGCCGCAATATCAAAACTAAACAGTTGCGAACCACGGATCACCGGTTCCATTTCCTCGATATTGTCCTTTACGTGGCCCACCCTAAAGCAATCGAAACGCAGCTTGTCCATAGTTTCCAGCATATGCGGATGCACATAATAACTCTGGAAAGCGATATGATTGTAATGCTTTATAAAATTGGGTTCGCCGGTGAGCATTTCCATTAAAAAATTCTCCGACCGGTTGCGCGATTCCATGCTCAGGTCAATCAGCGAATCCACACAGGTAGCTTCGATGATCTGATTTTTGCTGGTGTAAGAGTGGTATTGCGCCAGGGTAAGATCGTGCGACCCACCCAGGATCACCACCGTTTTGCCGGCACCGGTTAATTCGGCCAGCACGGTTTTAAGGGCGGCATACGTATCATTTAATCCTGAACCCAGCATGATATTACCAATATCAACCAGGTTTACATCAGTATGCCACTGGTATAAGGCATAAAACTGGCGACGGATGGCATCGGGGCCTGAAATTCCGGGTTGAAAATGGTTACCCCGAACCTCGTTGCAACCCAGCAGTACTATGTCGGCCGACCGCAGATCGGGAATTTCCTCATCCTCATACACCACTATTTTTTTACCAATTTGTCCGTCTTTATAGCCTTCATCTTCCGATAACATGTACCGGTTAACAGGCTGTAAAAAGTCGCCAATATTTAATGTATCCGACATATGAGCGCAAGATAGGGAATGAAAAATGTGGAATTAAAAATGAGAAATGAAAAAGTGAAAAATTTCCGGCAACGAGGCAAAGGGCAAAGGGCCGCAACGCGGCAACCTGAAACCTGGAACTTGGAACCCGGAACTTGAAACCAGGAACAGTATAATCCCAGAGCCAGAACTTAGAAGGGAGTGTATTATATTTGCGCCATGGATGAATTGTTACAACAAATTGCAGCTTATAAACAGGAAATCGAAAGCACCCCAACCAATGGAGCCGATTCCCTGGAGGCTTACCGTATTAAATTCCTGGGTACTAAGGGTATTGTAAAAAACCTTTTTACCGAAATGAGGAATGTGCCGGCCGATAAAAAGAAAGAATTCGGGTTGATCCTGAACGACTTCAAACAACTGGCCGAAGCCAAATACGATACCTGGAAACAGCAACTGGAAGGCTCCGGCGATTCTGGTGTAGCTGCCATTGATGTAACCCTTCCCGGCGATCCTCTGCCACTGGGCACCCGCCACCCCATCAACCTGTTCCTCAACCATGTGATCAGCATTTTCAACCGCCTGGGTTTTTCCGTAGCTGAAGGCCCTGAAATTGAAGACGACTGGCACAACTTTACTGCATTGAACCTGCCCGAACACCATCCGGCGCGCGACATGCAGGATACTTTCTACATTCAGCAAAATCCCGACTGGCTGTTGCGTACCCATACCAGCAATACGCAAATACGGGCTATGGAAAAAGAGCAGTTACCGATCCGCATTGTATGCCCCGGCCGTGTATACCGCAACGAAACCATCAGCGCCCGCAGCCATTGCTTCTTTCATCAGATAGAAGGATTATACATCGACGAAAATGTTTCCTTTGCCGACCTGAAACAAACCCTGTACTTCTTTGTGCAGGAAATGTATGGCAAAGATGTAAAAGTGCGGTTCCGCCCTTCTTATTTCCCATTCACCGAGCCCAGCGCCGAAATGGATATCAGCTGTCAGCTGTGCCATGGCGAAGGTTGCGCCGTTTGTAAACGTACAGGCTGGTTGGAGATCTTAGGTTGCGGTATGGTACACCCGAAAGTGCTTGAAAATTGTGGTATTGACCCCGAAAAATACACCGGCTTTGCGTTTGGTATGGGTATTGAAAGACCTGCCCTCCTCAAATAC
>CBIMFG010001084.1:0-2584 GCA_966243125.1 uncultured Niastella sp. | reverse complement strand
AAGCTTGCGTCACTAGATTGTGAGCGTGCTTCTGTATAAATAATCCCGGTATTCAGTTCCAGTCTCTTTTTTAACCAGCTAAATGAATTGTTGGCGGTAAGGGTTAACCGGTCATATCCATTATTCACCAGGTTATCAAGGTTTTTATCGTAGCCTAGTGACAGGTAATAGTTATTGTTGGCGCTGCCGCCGCTGGCGTTAACGGAATATTGCTGGTTAGCGCTGGAACGGTAGAAATATTTCTCCAGGTCTTTACGTGTATCCTGGCCCCGCAAAACGTTCAACTGTTGTGTCGCCTCATTGTGCGTGATGAGGCCGTCCCTTTCTTTAATGAGTATTTCCACTACGGGTGACAGCGCAGGACGAAGCTGGTTTGTTTCATTGCCATAATAAAATCCTTTACTGAATAAATATTGCTCTACATCAATGAAATCCGATGAATTTAAAATAGGCTTGCGGTACAGATCAGGTTTTTGACCAATAGTTACATTGCTGTTAACAGATAGCTTAAGCGGCTGATTATATCTTCCTTTTTTGGTGGTTATAACTATAACGCCATTACCCGCATAAGGGCCCCAAATGGAAGCTGCATCTGCATCTTTTAATACTGTGATGCTTTCAACATCATTCGGGTTTATATTATTGATATCACCAGAATAAGGGAAATTGTCAACAACAATTAGAGGGTTGGCGTTGGCATAAATGGTACTTCTGCCCCTGATGGCAATTTTTGTTTGATTGGTACCCGTATTTACATTTTTGTTGAACACCAAACCACTGGTAATGCCTTCCAACCGGTCAATTACACTGGTTGAAACCCGGCGGTTGAGTAGTTCATTATCGATCTTTACAAAGGAACCGGGCGTTTTATCTTTTGAAATTTTCTGGTATCCGGTTGAAACAACCTGCACTTTGTTTAATTCACTAACGTGTTGTTTTAACCTTACATTCAGTTCAGGTTCTCCCTGCCAGTTAATTTCTTCGGGTTCGTAATTGATGCTGGTAACAATTATATTCAATTCAATATCATCTACCCCGTTCAGCCTGAATTCGCCATTTTCGTTGGTGCTTGTTTGCTGCTGGCTGCCTTTTATGGTAATGGTTGCCCCGGGAATGGGGTCGCCCTGTTCATTTAATATTTTGCCTTTAATATTGGCTTGCCGTTTGCCAGCCAGGCTTTGACGGCCCCGCGGAATAACTGTAACAATTTTATCAATGATGGTGTAGGTGCAGGTTTGGTCCTTGAAAAATTCATCCAGCAGTTGTTCAAGAGTGCCGTTAATGAGGTGAATGTTTACGGGCTTTATTTGGGAGGAAATGGAGTTTGTGTTGAAGATGGTATAACCGGCCTGTTTTTCCAACACTTTACGTAGCTCGGTGATGGTTACATGCTTTTTAGATAAAGTGATCTGGGCAAGTGCGGGCACACTTGTAAGTACACAAGCAATGATCAGACATGCAGTTATGTGTTTCATAATCAGAACCTCCTCCAATTGCGAAATACCGTCAGAAATACCCTTGCGCTGAAACCTTTATTTTGTGTAAAAATAAAAATAGTCAACAGCATTTGCGCATAAACGGAAAAAAGTTGACTAAATACAGGTTTTCCCCTTAGGGGTAACTACATACTATATCCGCTTGATAAAATTACACTTTCATATTGATGTTAGGATGAATATATAAAAAAATAAGCCACCTTACTGCGAGCCATGAGCGAGTGAGCTCATGGTCGCAGGGTAGCTTGTAACTCAACGCTGCCCATATCGTTCTCCATGGAAGAACAGCGTTAGATGTGGTTTAATGATTAACGGGAGAGCAATTATTTATACCCCTGTAAATAGGTGTTAAGTATTAATTCTTATTATGACGTTACGATGATCTTTCTTTCTTTTTCGTTCAATCTGGCCTTTATATTATTGACATTGAGCAGTTTAATAATATCGTCAATAGAGGCTCCCCGGGGTAATTTACCTTCAAAACCTACATCGGGCGTTTTTCCCTGAAAATCGATCTCCACATCATACCAGCGGGCTATTTGCCGCATGGTGTATCCGAGATCGTGGCCACCTACCGGAATGAATCCTTTTGTCCAGGCAACTACATCTTCTGCATCAACATTTTGCACGGAGATGTTGCCGGCGCCCAATTTTGCCTGCTCACCGGGGCGTATGGTTTGGTAATTGTTACCGGAGGTTACTTTTACTTTTCCTTCAACCAGGGTTGTTCTTATGGCGCCTTCCTTATCGTAAGCCATCACATTAAAATGAGTACCCAGCACTTCTACTTCGTTTTTGTTTCCGGCCGGGGTGTTTATTTTAACGATGAAAGGCATTTTGGTAATTTGACCTTTTTGTTCTTTGGCGCCCGGTTGAATTTGGGGGTTAACTTCAAAATAAGCTTCGCCGGTGAGCTCAACAATTCGCTCGTTCCCGGCGAAGGCTATAGGAAAACGCAATGATGAAGCCGCATTCAGCCATACTTTACTTCCGTCAGGTAAAGTGATCTGGTATTCGCCACCTCTGGGAGTAGTGATCGTATTGTATAATCCCTGCCCAGTTTGTGTGTTATCTGAATCCGGCTTCCT
>CBIMFG010001083.1:0-2586 GCA_966243125.1 uncultured Niastella sp. | reverse complement strand
GTTACCACCCATCGCAGACTGGCCTTTGGAGGCAACAGACGGCGTGAGATCTTTCCGTCCGCCGCTGCCTGCAGTGATTTTATCAATGATGTGGAAGGGCCTGAAACCTGCAATTCCTACAACATGTTAAAGCTTACGGAAGACCTGTTCAGAACAGAACCTGCCGCAAAGTATGCCGACTATTACGAAAGAACAATATACAACCACATTTTATCGACCCAGCATCCCGTGCATGGCGGCTATGTTTACTTTACCCCGGCCCGTCCCCGTCATTACCGTGTTTATTCAGCGCCCAATGAAGCCATGTGGTGTTGTGTGGGCAGCGGTATGGAGAACCACGGTAAATACAATCAATTTATCTATACCCATCAACACGATTCCTTGTATGTAAACCTGTTTATTGCGTCTGAACTGAACTGGAAAGAAAAAGGGATGCGGGTAAGGCAGGAAACAAATTTTCCCTTTGAAGCACAAACGAAACTTACCATCACCGCCGGAGGGGCTCAACTGCCTTTACTGATAAGATACCCCGGCTGGGTAAAAACCGGCGCCCTGCAAATTACGGTGAATGGAAAAAAGATACCCTATACAGCTTCTCCTTCTTCCTATATAGCTATAAACAGGCTATGGAAAAAAGGAGATGTGATAAAGGTGCAGCTGCCTATGCAAACAACCATTGAACAGTTGCCGAATGTGCCTACGTATATTGCTTTTATGCATGGACCTGTATTGCTGGGCGCCAAAACAGGTACGGAAGAAATGACAGGCGTGGTGGCCAATGACAGCAGATGGGGCCATATAGCAGGCGGCAAACGGCTTCCGGTAGATCAGGCGCCCATCATTATTGAAGATAACCTCGCAACGCAGGCCAACAGACTGGTTCCGGTAAAGGGCCAGCCCCTGCATTTTACATTGCCCGCACTCAACATTATTAACCCGGTAAATATTCAGCTGGAACCATTCTTTCAAATACACGACAGCCGGTATATGATGTACTGGATGAACCTTACCAAATCCGAATACCACAGGTATCTTGATTCCATAGCTGCCGCAGAAAAAGAAAAACTGGCGCTGCAACAACGCACCATCGACTTTGTAGCGCCCGGCGAACAACAGCCGGAAGCGGATCATCTGTTGCAAAAAGAAAACTCCGGCACCGGCAATCATTTGAACGAATTCTGGCGCGATGCCCGCAATGAAGGCTACTTCAGTTATCAGCTGGCAACCAATAACCAAACCGGTGTTTCCTTACAGGTACGTTACTGGGGCGCCGAATGGGGCAACCGCTCATTTGATATTTATATTGATAATGACAAACTGGTAACGGAAAACAATACAGGCAAATGGAACCAGTCTAAATTTTTCGATGTTACCTACCCCATCCCCGATTCACTTGTAAAGAATAAAACAAACATCAGGGTCAAATTTCAGGCTTTGCCTGGAAACACGGCAGGCGCTGTGTACTATGTTAGATTGATACATAACGATAAATAGGTCATAATGAAAAAATGTATTCCTGTATTACTATTCATACTGTTCATAACCTCTTCCTTTAACCTGCTGGCGCAAAAGCTTCACAGCGATAATGGCAACGGCACCTATACCAATCCTTTAATTGCAGCTGATTTTCCCGATCCCGATGTAATACTTGTTGGCGACACTTACTATATGATCACCACCACCATGTTCATATTTCCCGGTGTTACCGTACTTAAATCGCACGACCTGGTGAACTGGGAGTATTGCAGCAATGCCGTACCCCGTTTCGATTTCAGCAAGTGTTATGACCTCGACAGCTGCAACCGCTATGGCCATGGCCAATGGGCTACCAGTTTAAAATATAACAATGGAAAATTCTATTTGCTGTTTATTACGCTTAATGAAGGTGGTTTCATCTGCACGGCCGATAAAGCCGAAGGGCCGTGGAACGTACGGAAACTGCCCAAGGGGTTTTATGATCCGGGGTTGTTTTTTGATGAAGATGGCCGCATTTACGTAGCGCATGGCTATGGAAAGATCAACATTACAGAATTGAACCCCGATTTTTCGCCCAAAACAACTGACTCACTGGTATACACCGGCGATATTCGCAAGGGGCTGGAAGGTACCCATGTTTACCGGATCAATGGCTATTATTATCTCTATTGCACCTATGGCGGTTTAGACGGAATACAGGTAGCGCTGCGGTCGAAAAATATATATGGTCCTTATGAACAAAAAGTGGTTATTTACGATACAACGCACGGCGTAAACTTTGGCATTCACCAGGGCGCCCTCATACATACACCAGCCAACGAATGGTGGACGGTGTTGTTTGTTGACAGCGGTCCGTTCGGCCGTTTTCCCTCGCTGCAACCAATAACCTGGACGGATGGCTGGCCTATGGTTGGCGAAAACGGCAAGGCTGTTATCACTTACAGAAAACCGAAGACGGAAAAAAACTGGCCGGTAAAAACATTCCCCACCTCAGATGAGTTTGCCGCCAAAACACTGGGCATGCAATGGGGCTTTAACCACAATCCCGACCCGGCTAACTGGTCGCTGACGCAACGGGCCGGTTATTTACGCATAACGAATGGCAAAGTG
>CBIMFG010001082.1:0-2588 GCA_966243125.1 uncultured Niastella sp. | reverse complement strand
GACGACCCCAAAAACGGGAACCAAAACCCTGTTGATAACCTAAAATCAGCTCCTGTGGACTTGCAAAAAGATGAATAATTATGAAAATGAAAATATTTGCGATTGTATGTATTTTATTTTGTCAACTGCGTGCCTGGTCACAGCAAAAAGATAGGTGGGCCTATAGTGATTATAGTGTAACGCAGATTTCTAAAGATTCTTCATTCCTTAATATCAGGATAGTGATAATCAATAGTGATTCTATTGAATATTATTATCCAAAAGCATTTGAACAGGAAAAGAACGGCAGGCATCTGTATTGTTCATTAGAGAATTCAAAATACCGTCAACACCAGAATTTATCTTTTGATGTTGGGGCATGGGGAGTTAATAGTTATGATACCCTGATTGCTATACCGCCATCAGATTCATTAATTATAGAATATAAAGGCATTAAATTAAAGGGACCAATGAAAATTGAAGCCCAGCATTATATTTCCCCCAGTAAAGACGCAATAAAACAGGTGAACGACAGAATAAAGTATTTCAATCCATATTTACGCGGAGTGAAAATTATTGAATTTGAACTGGCCTATTCAGGAAAAAAGATCCGGCAAAAAACGACTACCAGAAATGCTATTACCCGATAATAGGCAGACAGCTAAAAAATAAAAACAGAGCGTTTTAAAAGTGAGACTTCCTTAAAGGAAAGTCTCACTTTTAAAACGCTTGACTTACTTACTCCCGACCTAATTCTTCCCCCCATTTTCTCCCACCAACCCAATTTTCCAGTTCAGAAGTAACACTTTTTACCACCAATCGATTCAACTCAATAGCCATTTCCCCTTTTTTCCACCCGAGTAAAATGGCAAATTTAAGGCCATGCAAATCACTTTTTGGCCAATTTTCTGTCTGTTTTGGCATTTTGAAGAAGGGAAAAAGCAATGAAATAACATTTTGAAGGCTAATTCACAGCTTTCGCACAGTTATGCACACTTATTCACATGCTTATGCACATGTTTTTTGGGATGGAATAGGTGGAAACCCGCAGAATGCACTGGTGTTCACCTTTATACAAAAAAAATACCTTGTGGAAAAAATAATTTTTCACAATCTGGGTAAGAAAGTGGGAAAAAGTGTTATTTTGTGTAGGTATTAGGCAAATAGGTGCAACTCATTGTAAATGATACAATTTCTCGGAGAATACGAAGCAACCTTAGACGCAAAAGGGCGTTTTCTCCTACCGGCAGGCATTAAAAAGCAAATGCCGGAGGATGCGGGAGACCAATTTGTCATAGCTCGTGGTTTTGAAAAATGTTTGACTTTATATCCCAAAAAAAACTGGGATCCTATACTGGCCGAACTGAGTAAAGTTAGCGAATACAAAGCCGAAAATAGAGAGTTCTTAAGATATTTCACAATGGGTGCTTCACTAAGCGATTTGGATTCAGCAGGTAGAATGTTAGTACCACCCAATTTAAAAGCCCACGCAGGGCTCGAAAAAGATATAGTACTGGTTTCTGTTATAAACAAGATTGAAATCTGGGATAAAGTTAAGTACCAACAGTTCTTTGAGTCTTTTACACCGGAAAAGTACAGCGATCTGGCAGAGCGGGTAATGGGTGGTCAAAATTTACAAATGTAATGTATGAGTGAGCCTGTTTACCATGTACCGGTTTTATTGCAAGAGGTGATCGACGGATTAAGCATTCGCCCTAACGGGGTGTATGTTGATTGTACCTTTGGTGGTGGCGGACATTCCCTGGAAATTCTGAAACAACTCAACGCCGATGGCCGGATGGTTGTTTTTGACCAGGATGCAGATGCCCGGAAAAATGTGCCAGCCGATGATCGTATCATTTTCGTTCCGCACAATTTCAGGCATTTGCAGCGTTTTTGTCGCTTGCACAAAATAACCGAGGTAGATGGCATACTTGCCGACCTTGGAGTTAGCAGCCACCAGTTCGATACCGCCGATCGCGGGTTCAGCACCCGTTTTGAAGGCGATCTCGATATGCGAATGGATCAACGCCAGGAACTCACCGCTTTCACCGTGGTGAATACCTACACCGAACAGCAATTACACAAATTGTTTGAACAGTATGGCGAGGTAACCAATTCAAAAACACTGGCCAAAACCATTGTTCAGGTTCGAAAAACCGTATCGCTTAGTACCATCTCAAACTTTAAACAGGCGCTGCATTCCATTGTAAAAGGAAATCCAAACAAGTACTTTGCCCAGGTATTTCAGGCTTTGCGCATTGAAGTGAATGACGAACTAGGCGCATTGAAAGACATGCTGCAACAGGTTCCCCCCCTGTTAAAACCCGCCGGACGTGTAGCAATTATAACGTTTCACTCACTGGAAGACCGGATAGTAAAGAACTTCTTTCGCAAAGGAAATTTTGAAGATTCAGCGGTGGAAACAGATGCATTTGGCCGGGCAACAACCACCCCACCACTCAAAGCAGTAACAAAAAAGCCAATCGTTCCTACGGAGGCAGAAATGAAGCGTAACCCAAGAGCACGTAGTGCCCGATTAAGGGTTGCTGAGAAAGTGGAGGAATGAATGTCGAATATTGAATAATGAATGTTGAATGTTGAATTCA
>CBIMFG010001081.1:0-2591 GCA_966243125.1 uncultured Niastella sp. | reverse complement strand
GGTGCATGATCTGAAACCAACCGGCACCCTGGATGGATATGTGATCTCGTTTATGGCCGAGTTCCTGGGTGGCGCTGAAGAAAATTATGATCTCCTCTTCAATACCGGCTTGTTTTATACCTTTTCCAATTCACCGGTGATTAAAGTAAGTTGGGAAATGGGTGAAGAAATGCAGGACGCCGTTAACAAAATGCTGAAGGAGTTCAATAACTTCTTCATTCTACGGGCCGAGATCCTGCGCGGTTTTCTAAAGATCTTCCTGATTTACCTTACCCGGCAGTACGAACGGCCAAAAGAAAACGATGCACATTCAAAAAGCATTGACCTGGTAAAACAATTCTTTGCACTGGTAGAAAAACACTACACTACTAAAAAGATGGTGAACGATTATGCCGAAGAGCTGGCCGTTACCCCCAACCACCTGAATGAGGTTGTAAAGAAAATAACCGGTTCCCCCGCCAGTCATCACATTCAACAACGCATTATCCTGGAAGCCAAGCGGCAGGCTGTGTATTCAAGGGTTACCATGAAAGAGATTGCCTATGAATTGGGCTTTGATGACACCGCTCATTTTAGTAAATTCTTTAAGAATGCCTCGGGAGAATCCTTTTCTGATTTCAGAGCAAGGAATCAAAGTTCTTAGTTCAGAGTTTTTAGTTCTATGTTCTAAGCTAAGGGGCGTTGCCGCGCTGAGGCGTATTGCCTGAAGCTTGCGGCTTAAAGCTTGCGGCTGTTTTCCATGAAATATACAACATTATCCTGCGATCATCAATTGCTTTAGGCACAGATATTCTGTTATTTTGACATTTGAAATTATGAGTACAAGCGTAAAACAAACCACCTGGGCCATCGACCCCATTCACTCAACCATCCGGTTCGATGCCAAATACCTGTTGATCACTTCGGTATCAGGTTGGTTCAGGGAGTTTGAAGGAACCGTGGTGAGCGGACAGGATGGTTTTTGCAACAGCGAGATCAATCTCACTATATACGTAAATTCATTAACGACAGGTAACGACGAACGCGACAATCACCTGCGTTCGCCCGACTTTTTTGATGCCCGGCAATACCCGATGATCCAGTTCAGATCAACCGGGGTTACCATGCAGGATAAGCATATAAACGTAACCGGCATCCTGACAGTAAAAGGCGTGGAACATCCATTCGCTTTTACGGCTAATTTTTTGGGCATTTGCGCCGACCCTATGCACAATACCAAGGCCGCCTTTGATATGGACACCGTACTCAATCGTAAAGATTTTAATATAACCTGGAACCAGCTGTTCGATAAGAATGGTTTATTGCTCAGCGATGAGGTTAGAGTTCACTGTGATTTGCAGCTATTAAAGCTTTCTTAACAGAAATAAACATAGTGATCATATAAGCCAGCTGCTATACCTGCTGGCTTTTTTATTGCATATACTAAGAACTCAGAACTAAGAACTTAGAACCAGGAACTCAATCCCCCATAAAATGTACAACAGATTCCATTATATCACTATTCTTCACCTCCTGTTTCTGGGCGAAATTTGTGGAGTTGATAAATGATAATAACAACCAAAAAAATACAAACAAAATGGCACAAGTTAAATGGTCCCTCGATCCGATGCACAGTGAAATTACTTTCAAAGTAAAACACCTTATGATCAGCACCGTTTCCGGTCGCTTTAATTCTTTTAATGTAACCGCTGCAACCGAAGGCGATGATTTCAGCAAAGGTGCTTCGGTTGATGTAAGTATTGATGTATCTTCTATTGATACCAATAACGAACAAAGAGACGGCCACCTGAAATCTGACGATTTCTTCAGCGCCGCCAATCACAACCACATTACCTTTAAAAGTACCAAAGTTGAAAACAATGGCGATGAAGGTAAAGTGTATGGCGATCTTACTATCAGAGGCGTTTCAAAACCAGTTGTACTGAATGTTGAAAATGGTGGTGTAGTAGTTGACGGCTACGGTCAAACAAAAGCTGGTTTTACTGTAACCGGTAAAGTAAGCAGAAAAGAATTTGGCCTGGTGTGGAATATGGTAACTGAAGCTGGTAGTGTAGTAGTAGGTGATGATATTAAATTTACCGCTGAAATACAGCTGGTGAAACAAGCGTAAACAGTTGAAGGTATAAAGTTTAAGGTATAAGGTGGTTGCCGAATTTTTAGAATCGCTATTATTCGCAAACCGCACAAAGCGTGAACTACCTTACACCTTAAACTTTAAACCTTATACTCACGATAACTAACAATTATGGAAGATAAAATTCTGGGCATCCATCACATAACGGCGATAGCCGGTGAAGCCCAACGCAATTTCGATTTTTATACAAAAGTGCTTGGTTTAAGATTGGTAAAGAAAACCGTGAATTTTGATGACCCGCACACGTATCACTTTTATTATGGTAACGAAAATGGCACCCCAGGTACCATTCTTACCTTCTTCCCCTGGACGCACGGTCACCCCGGCCGTTTAGGTACCGGTATGGCTACCGATGTCGGTTATGCGGTACCTGCAGGCAGTCTCGATTTCTGGAGCAATCAGTTTGAAAAGCACCAGGTACGGTTTGGACAAACTGACGAACAGTTTGGCGAACAGA
>CBIMFG010001080.1:0-2594 GCA_966243125.1 uncultured Niastella sp. | reverse complement strand
ATTGTGATGTAAAAGTAAGCGCCCGAGATCAATGGGTTGGGTTGAACGGCGCGCCGCGAACAGCTTATGTAAGTATTCAGGGTCCTATTGATAAAAAAGACACAAAAACTACCGCCACCTCTTTTCAATTGCCCGGCGAAAATCCGCGCGGCGAAGCCTATTGGGAAAACTATACGCCCTCCAAACCACACAGCGGTATCGGGCTCATTTTGTTAAACGATCACACGGGTAATTTCAACAACTTTACCGCTAACGTTACGTATGCTTATCATATAGGATTAACGCCAACCATGAATCTGGCTGCCGGTTTTGGCGCGGGCATCAGTCAATTACATCGCGATCTATCCAAAACCGACTTTGGCGATGGCGTAACGGTAGACCCTGCACAAACCAGTAACAATATAAACCAATTGAAGCCCGACCTCAATGCCGGGCTTTGGTTGTATTCCAGTCATATTTTTGTGGGGCTTTCTGCACAACAGATCATTCCTGCTGCAATGACCTATGGCGATAATACCGCCCCTGTTGCCGGTAAGGCAGTACCGCATTTATTTGCTACAGCGGGCTATCGCTTTCTGTTGAACGATGATATCAATGCATTGCCTTCTGTGATGATAAAGTACGTGCAGGGCACGCCTACCAACCCGCAGTTTGATGTAAACGTAAAATTGCAATACCGCGATCTGTTGTGGCTGGGCGCCAGCTATCGTTTGCAGGATGGCTATGCTGGTATGGTTGGACTGAATGTTGCCAATACCTTCAACATCGGCTATTCATATGACTATACCACAACGCCATTAAATACCACCAGCAGAGGCACTCACGAACTCATTATAGGTTTTTTAATTGGCAACCGCTATGCGGATACGTGCCCAAGGAATGTGTGGTGATGGCAAAAGAAAAATCCCTTTTCCCCGCTCGGCCGGGAAAAGGGATTTTTTCTGCTAAATATTTTTCAGCCCTAACTGGCGGTTGTAATTGCGTTTATTGCGGGCTGTGTGTAGTATACTTCCTTAAGCCCTACCATAGACTTTGTAGCCGGATCCCATACCTTCAACCTGAAACAAGCCGCAATATCTGTGGGGTTCAAGGTAGTTGTTTTTGCCTCCTTTAATGCAGGCAGCTTGGCCATTACCTCGGGCAGGCGGTAAAACGGAATACGGGAGTTAATATGATGAATATGATGATAACCGATATTCGCGGTAACCCATTTCCAGAATGGATTCATTACCATATAACTGCTCGATAACATGGCCGCATCCTCATAACACCAGTCGTCTTTTTCGCGGAAGACTACGCCCGGAAAATTGTGCTGCGCATAAAACAGATAGGCCCCTATACTAAAGGCTACTAAAAATGGAATAACGGCAGCCAGCAGCCAGGTGAACCATCCCAGGTAAACAAAAATCAATGCACCAATGCCAAAATGAACGATCAATGCGATTAGTGAGTCCCAATGACGTTTGGGCGCACTAATAAAGGAGCGCACACACATGCCGTAAATAAACATGGTAATGTAGCCAAACAAAATGGTCAATGGATGCCTGATGAACAGGTAGCCACGCTGCTCTGCTTTGGATGATTGCAGAAACTTTTGTTTTGTCATAATTGGATATGACCCGATGCTGGCACTGAATAATTTGCTATTGTGGTTGTGGTGGTAATCGTGCGACCGCTTCCAGATGCTGGTAGGCGCAAGAATGTAAATGCCATACAGGGTGAAAAGAATATTGGCAGGCATTGACCGGTTCAGGATAGTGTGATGTTGGTGATCGTGGTAGATCACGAACATGCGCACCATGGTAAGCCCTGCGCCAATACTGCAGGCAATTCGTAAGAAAATGTTATCCAGGAAATAAATGCCTGAAACAAGGGCAGTCAGGATCGCAAGGGTAGACAGGCTGTACAACCAGCTTTTCCATACTATTTCTTTGGCAAACGGCTTTGTGGCAAGGATCAGCTCCCGGCCCGGATTTTTTTGCATATGTTGAGACTAAAGGATTTTTTATAGAATAATTTTACTTTCTGCCGGGCGTTTGTGCTTCCATCGTCTATGTGACCAAAGCCATATTTCAGGTTGTTCTCGAATGTCTTTTTCCAATCTGGCGGTGTGCAATTCCGATATTTTTCCGTCGGCGGTATTTTTCGGGTCTTCCGATAAAACTTCTGCCAATATGTTGTAATAACCTCTTTTTAATCGCTTTATTGTTATGTAAACAATTGGATAACCCATTTTTTGGGCAATTTTTTCAGTACCCTTAAAAACAGGCGTGTCCTGGTTTAGAAAGGTTGTCCAGAAGGCACTTTCAGGCGATGGGGTTTGGTCGGCAATAAAAGCTGTGGTGCTGATCATTGACTTGTTACGCACCATGTCTTTATAGGTATCCCGCATGGCAATAAGACCCGTGCCAAAACGCGTACGCATGCGGTACATTAACCCGTTGAAGTATTTATTTCGAAACGGATGGTATACTACAAACAATTTTTGCGTACAAAGAAGGCTGAAGGTGTTGCCCGCCCATTCCCAGTTGCCATAATGGCCCATCACGAGCATAATGCTTTTGCCTTCCAGGTTATAACGATCGAAAATATCT
>CBIMFG010001079.1:0-2597 GCA_966243125.1 uncultured Niastella sp. | reverse complement strand
CAAGGCGTGCAGGGGAAGCATTCAGCCAGGTTTCCAGTTCGGCAGCATCTTCAATGATAAACCCTTTACCCTGAATTCTCAGGCGATAGGCAATTCCCTTTTTGAAAAACTCCATACGAACGGGAAATTCCTTGTCAAATGCTTCTATATCCTGGGCGGGTTTAGGGATAGCAAACCTGATCTCATCGCCGTCTTCGTTCAGCTCCATTTCGGTAACCAGGTGATTCGGTAATTTGAATAAAGAGTCGTTCTCGGCAAAAAACAAAGCACTGTTTAATTCCAATAATTTCCTCTTTAGCAACTTACCGGGTAAATTAGAATTCATAGTATCCGTTTTATATTATAAATAGAAAACTCGGTATAGATTAATCACTTAGCATATTGAATGGCTATGAAAAATACCCAATTGCCATACCATATTACTGGTGAATGATTCTTAATGGATTAGTGTGGAATACATCAAAATATCCGTCCCATAATTGGACAGGTTTTTCCAAATTTGACATTCCTGTACACACAAACCGTTGGATTACCCGGTAATAAAAAAATGTAGATAGAATAAACTGGATTTATCAGACCTGTGAACCTTTTATTAGAACAACAGATTTTACAGATTGTTCTTTAAGATGTAGATAGCTTTTTCGCGTTTCGTCCTGCTGATACTGCTCAAGACCTTGCTCATTTTCAAAAGCTACCAGGTGGATTTCGAATGGCGGTTCAATTGAGTTATCTACAAATGTACTACTTGTTGGCCGAATTCTTAAAAGAAGTTGTCCGTTATATTTCCACAAAAGGGGAAGCACCACATTTTCAAACTCAAAAAAAGCTTCTTCCTGTCCTTCTTTTATATAAATCAGCTGTGTTAAGTGTATCATTTCAGGGTTTTCTGCATATTACTGTCGAAAAGCGGGGTCTAAATTGCGTAATTTTTACCTAAGCTCAGACTAGTATTTTGTTAAAGCCCTTCCTGATGACATTTAAAAATTTTATGCCAGCCAATAAACATTGAAGCTTGCCGGTAGTCTATACAAAACGAACCCGTTATGACTGCCAATCCAAAATATCTTTTGATATCACGTATAAACCTGGTGCTGCTTACATCACTGGCTATTACTGTATTGATCTCGTTGCCCCGGTTGTTACTGTGGCAACGGTTAGCAACCAATGGAGCTGAACTTTCAGTAAGAGCACTTTACATATTTCTTACTTCCATTGTGTATTTTATTATACACTTGCAAACGCGCATTGGTAAAATTGGGTTCATAACTATTAACTATAACCAATTTTGGCAACGCACCTTAACAAGTATTCTCCCTTTTTTTATCCTCAATCCGTTACTGTTTCGCT
Source organism: uncultured Niastella sp. (assembly GCA_966243125.1). GTDB lineage: Bacteria > Bacteroidota > Bacteroidia > Chitinophagales > Chitinophagaceae > Niastella. Next base: position 1,250 of record CBIMFG010001079.1, on the reverse strand, counting down.
TTCACGTTTTTTTATTTCCTCCCCGTACAAATGCTTCATTATATAAGTTCCTTTTCAATATCAATATGGTGATCACAGTTATACTTGCCATATTGTTTGCACAAATATTTCGTTTGCTCTTATATAACTATCAAATGCGTTTATCAAATGCATCGTTGTTAAAGGCAAATGCCGAAACAAAATTTGAAGTGCTGAAGAACCAGGTAAACCCCCACTTCTTATTCAATTCGTTAAATACTATCAACTCGTTAATAGCAACCGATCGGCAGGCGGCCATACATTTCGTAAACAATATGTCTGACGTATATCGTTATGCTTTAAAAAGTCATGAAGTAAATTCAGTACCCTTGCAGGAAGAATTGCAATTTATTGCTGCATATACCGAGGTGTTAAAAGGGAGATATGGAAACAAGATGCAAATAGACATGCAGATCAACCCTTCGCACCAGCAATACCGTGTTCCACCCATGGCTTTACAAATATTAGTAGAGAATGCGGTAAAGCACAACGTGGCATCACACAACAAACCTTTGCATATTCGCATCTATAGTACCGAGGCAGCCAAACTGGTTGTAACCAATAACCGGCAACAACGTCAGCAGCCGGAGCCTTCAACCGGAGTAGGGCTGCAGAACTTAAACCAACGATGCCGGTATTTATCAAACGAACCATTGATCATACAACAAACCGAAAGCAGCTTTTCTGTAACCATTTCTTTAATGAACTAGATCATGAAAATTGCAATTATAGAAGATGAAGAAAGCGCTGTGCAACAATTAAAAAGTCTGTTGCCCGAAACTACCGATGTAGTAGCTGTTATAGATACGGTAGAAGAATCGGTAGGCTGGCTAAGCAATCGCCCACCGGTTGACCTGATCTTTCTGGATATTCACCTGGCCGATGGCGCTTGTTTTTCCATTTTTCAGCAGTGTACAGTTGATGTGCCGGTTATATTTACCACTGCCTATGATCAATATGCATTAAAGGCTTTTGAAGTGAACAGCATTGACTATTTATTAAAACCGCTACGAAAAGAAAAATTACAGCAAGCATTGGATAAGTTTCAACGTCTTACCACTCACCATCAACTTACCCTTCGTGCATTAACAAAAACAAACAGTTACAAACGGCATTTCCTTATTCCGTATAAAGACCGCCTTATTCCCGTTGATGCCAGTGAGTTTGCCTTTTTTGAAATAAAGGGTGGGGTAGTGCGTGGTATTACATTCGATAAAAAGCATTGGCTGCTT
>CBIMFG010001078.1:0-2599 GCA_966243125.1 uncultured Niastella sp. | reverse complement strand
AAATGGGTGCCGATGCCATTTCGTTTGCGTTTGCCTAACGAACCATTATTTACATCATTGAATAATTCTACTTCGTCGCAATTGGAGTATACGACAATACCGTCTTTTTTGCCGGGTGCCGTCCAGCGGCCGGGCCAGGTATGCGAAACAATGTACACCATGGGCGATGTTTCCTTTGGCGCATAATTGGCGCGGTACATATAGAACACATCCAGCGGTTCTTCCCAGGGCGTTAACAATCCTTTGTAATTCACAGGACCAATACGATCGAGCTCGCGATACCCTTCCCCACTCTGCACGCGGCCGGGGTTATCGTGCGAAGTATAGATCCAGAAGAATTGTCCGCACGTACTGTCTTTCACCGATTCGGCCAACCGCACTTTTGTTTCCATCAGTTGGGTCATGCGGTCTTCGCTCAAAGTACCGTTCTGCACAAAACCGCCTTCGGTATGCAGATCGAGCGTTCGCCAGGCGCCATACTCGCCTATCAACTGCTGACGAATAACATCGCTGCCATAGGTAGCAGGGTTACCACCATAGGTACCCGTCCAGTTTTGCGGTACATCCCAATCGGTTCCTTCCCCACCATTACAGGTGGTTATTTTTCGCTGACTGGAAGCGGTGGGATCCAGTTCCCGGATCAACGCAGTGCATTCGCGCGCAAAATCTTCAGGTATTTTGCTTTCATTCTGCAACCCCCACAAAACCAACGACGGACTGTTACGCCGTTCTATCACCCATTCTTTCAATAAGGTTTTAAAGTTATTTTTAAACTCGGGAGTGTTGTACCAAACGTGGGCCGATAGTTGCGTCCACCAAAGCAGCCCCAGGCTATCGAGCAGGTGTTGATACCGCAGGTTATGCGGCTGGTGTGCATCACGGAAGGCATTAAAGCCAACTGCTTTTATTTGTTGCACGCGCGCTTTTACTTCTGCATCGCTGAAGGCATGGCCACCGCCCATCAGGTGCTCGTACTCGGCAATACCATTGATGAAAACGGGCTTTCCATTCAGGAAGAATTGTTTACTGGAACCGCTTCTGCCCACCGGCCAGCTGATCCACCGGATGCCATAAGGCGTTTCCGTAATATCAATGACCTTTCCATTCTGCAGTACTTCTGTTACCAGCGTGTAGCAATAGGGATCGTTCAGCGACCACAGGTGCGGTGTTTTTACTACCGGCAGTTGTTGCGGTGTTTCTGCCACCGCGCCCGGTTGCAGCGTACTGTTAGTGGTGGTGGTTACCACTACCTGTTTTGCTTTGTTCAACAGGCGCTGACTGATGGTGATATTGACCGGTTTATTGCTGTAATTTTTTACTGTTGTTGCCAGGTGCAATTGGGCGGATCTTTCAGACACCGCCGTATCATTCCAGATGTGCACGCCAAACGGTTCTACCCGAACCTCATTGGTAGTTATTAAATGCACAGGCCGAAAAATACCCATGGGTTGCGACCCTTCACTAAAACCCCGCTCATCGGAACAACCGCCACAAACCCAGGGCAGGGTTTGAATATTGGCCGGATGATCGGCACGCACGGCCAACTGATTGGGTTGGTTATTATCAATAAGCAGATCAGTAATATCAATAGTAAAAGTAGTTCTGCCACCGGCATGTTCACCTGCTTTTTTACCATTCACCCATACCGTTCCAAAGGAACTTACCCCTTCAAACCATAAAAAATACCGTTTGCCTTTTTCTTTACGGGCTACGGTAAATGTTCTGCGATACCAGGCATAGCCATGGCGGTTGCCATGCATTAACCGGCGGTAGCCTTCATAGGCATCCCAGTTGTGCGGCACACTCACTGGCTGCCAGTTTACTGTTTTATAAGAAGGATTTTCAAACCCATCGAACGCATGTTGATTGGTATCATTGGCAATGGATTGCCAGTTGCTATTCAACAAAACATCACTACGCTGGGCCGATGCTTTTAATACACCCAAAACCGAAATAAGAACCAAAATATTTTTAATCATGCTGTATATGCTATTGGCGATTCAAACCAGTGTTAAAGCTATAGCTGCCATTCTTTTTTGTTGTCAATTCTATTTCTTTTGCGCCATACTTCAGGTGACAGGTATTTCCATTTTTAGAAACAACTTTCACTTGTTGCAATTTCCCTTGTTTCCAAACTATATCCAGCACAAAACCACCACGGGCGCAAATGCCTTTTACTTCCCCATCGGGTAACTCCGTAGGCAGTGCAGGCAACAATTCAATAACCCCGGTATGGCTTTGAACGATCATTTCTGCAATACCCGATGAGCCGCCAAAATTACCATCTATCTGAAAGGGGGGATGCGCATCAAACAAATTATTATATACGCCGCCTCTTTCGCGGCCATTGTCATCGATGGCTGGTGTAAACAGGTTTTTGATCATCAACAACGCATGATCACCTTCTTTGAACCTTGCCCATACATTCACTTTCCAGGCAAGGCTCCAGCCGGTACCACCATCGCCGCGATAGATCAACGATTGGCGGGCTGCCTTCATCATCGCTGAATCTTTCCAGGTTATATCAGTACCGGGGAATACGCCCCATAAATGCGAGATATGGCGATGTTCATCTTTTACATCATCTACATCTTCCATC
>CBIMFG010001077.1:0-2601 GCA_966243125.1 uncultured Niastella sp. | reverse complement strand
TGCCAGTACGATCAGACTGGCCTGCGGCCCAGCGAGGTTTGGCCAGCGGCGATCCTGACACAGTGCCAGCAAGCGGCGTTCTACCCAAATTAATCCTGCCGCTATATTCAGCAGCACGAATAAAACGCCTAAAACGATCCATACTTGTTGTGTTGTACTCATGTTTCAAGTTCTTTGTTCTTTGTTCTTTGTTCTTTGTTCTTTGTTCTGGGTTTTCAATTTTTCATTTCTCTGTTTTTCATTCATCATTCTTCATTTCTGTATTCACTTCAACATTCGATATTCAACATTCAATATTCAATATTTAACTAAACTAACATACCCATTCCAATTTAAAACAGGAATCCCGGCTATCCCTGCCGGCATCATTACCAATCCATTGGGTAGCGAGGGATCAACTTTAACCGGCAGATCATAGGTCTGTTCAAATGCTTTTATGGCTACGGTTTGTCCGTTTGTTAACCCAAGCCGTACCGCATCATGTACCGAGAGTGCTACATAAGGCTCAGGCGACAATTCGCGAATACCTTTTGAATATGCACTCAGTTCTTCAGACCCGAATACATGGTATTGCGGAAACAACAACCATTTATCGTTGCGCACTACATATGCTTCAGGTATGTCTTTAAAGTAAGATGGCACAGCATCGGACATATACTTAAACAGCAAAACACCCGCCTGTTCATTTTTTAAAGAACCGCCAGGTTCCTGCTGGTATTTGTTCACTGCCTGAATAGAATTCCAACCGGGCGACCAGAAGAACGGGATCAAGGGTGATGGCGCCATGCCGGAATAACCTTCCATGGTGAAAGTGAATGGAGAATCATTGTCCTGTTTTGGTTTGGGTTCGCTCACCGCCAGGTTCGCCAACATAGCCGTGCGCCCGCTGTAACGGTGTGGTGCACGTGGTAAGGCTTGTCCGCTTATGCGAAAATCATGACGAGGTACAACAGCAGCAATACCGGTAAACTGTGGCGATAATTGTTCGGCCCGGGTCAATACATCTTCAGGGTGTTGCACACCATTGTTTGTTTCACCGGTTTGGAGCGCCTGCATTTTCAACAACCATTTCCAGCTTTCCTGAATGGTTGTACGGGCAGGCATAAACACCTGAAAGAACCGTTGCGCCCGGCCTTCATAGTTCACCAAGGTGCCATCACCTTCGGCAAACGTGGCTGCCGGAATCAGGATATCGGCTTTTTGCGTAGTAGGGTTATTTAATGAATCAAGTACAATGCAATGCGCCACACTATTGAAAAACACATCGGTAACAAGGGTAGATGCATTCCGGTACAGATCATTCTCCAGTACAATAGCAGTTATATTCTTCTCACGGGTGGTGCGTAATACAGCACTTTCAAAACTGGGGGCCTGCATCATGGCCAACCCCATGCTGTTGCACTCGGGCACCACATAAGCCAGGCGCACTTCGTTCTCGGCGGTTTTACAGGCCGCTGCAATATCAAATGCGGCCCGGATCAACGCTTCATTATAGCAACCTGTTCCGCTGATGATCACCGGCCGTTTTGCCTGCTGTAAAAACACGGCAATATCTATAACATACGCCAGCGTATCTTCATCAACCAGTACCCGCGGCAGGGAACCATTCAACTGATGCGCAATCGCAAAACCCAAACGCGCCAAATCATCCGGTGCATTGTGCAATACACAGGTGCTTATTTCATCGAGCGGCGAGGCGCTGATGGTACAATTAGCAAGAAAGCCTTTTTCGTTTTGTACCAGTTCATGAACAGCGGCATCGTGCCATAGGGGTATGCCTTCGTTGTGTTCCAGCGCCTGGTGCGCGGCTGTTTTCAAAACGCTTTGCCGCACCGCCAGCGCCATTACCGGCGCCGTGTTCCAAATGTCCTCGCCCAATACCAGGATGGCATCGGCCTGTTGGATATCCTGGAGTGAAGCGGTTTTCACTACACCGGTTTGCAACACCTCCACGATCCTTCTTTCAATAAAACCCACATTATCGCTGATGCCCTGGTAGAAATTTCCTTTACCCACCAGTTGCATTAACGCGGTATTGCTTTCAACAGAGGCCCGTGGCGATCCAATACCAATCAACGTTTGACCGGTCAGTAATTTTCTCATGTGACCCATCAGGGTATCTTCGTCCACTGCCTCTACCGCCTCGTTACGCACCAACGGTTGCGTAATGCGATTCTCGCTGTTTACAAACTCATACCCAAACCGGCCGCGATCGCACAGGAAATAACCATTCACCTGGCTGTTGAAGCGATTGGTAATACAACGCAGCTGTTCGTACCGTTCCCCAGCAATGGTATTACAACCCACGCTGCAATGCTGACACACCGAAGGCGCTGTAGTGAGGTCCCATTTACGGGTATAATGTTCATGTAAGGTTTTATCGGTGAATACGCCGGTTGGACAAACCTCTGCCAGGTTACCACTGAACGGGCTTTGTAACACGCCATCTTTTTCGCGGCCAAAATAAACATGGTTGTGCGCCGCAAATACATTCAGGTCTTTACCACCGGCATAGTCGTGGTAATAGCGCACACACCGATAACATTGAATACAGCGGTTCATTTCATGATGTATGAACGGCCCCAGGTATTGATTGGTGTA
>CBIMFG010001076.1:0-2603 GCA_966243125.1 uncultured Niastella sp. | reverse complement strand
CATGAACACGTTATTCCAGATCTCGATCACCTGCGGATGGTCTTTATTTACCAGCTCCGCACCGCTTTGTTGTTTTCTTTCTTCATCGGTACGGCAGTCAACGTGTATTTCAGAACATGGACCGCAAGGACCGGTATCGCCCATTTCCCAGAAGTTATCTTTCTTATTGCCTGGTAATATGCGCTCGGCAGCTACCAGTTTGGCCCATTCTGAAAAAGCCTCTTCATCCTTGGGCAGGTTTTCAGCTGCATCGCCTTGAAAATAAGTCACATACAACCTGTCTTTGGGAATTTTGTATACCTCGGTGAGCAATTCCCAGCTCCAGGCAATGGCTTCTTTTTTAAAATAGTCGCCAAAGCTCCAGTTGCCAAGCATTTCAAACATGGTATGGTGGTAGGTATCAACGCCCACTTCTTCCAGGTCGTTGTGTTTACCACTTACCCGAAGGCATTTTTGTGTATCCGCCACCCGGGGAAAGGGGGCTTTTTTATTTCCGAGGAAGTAATCTTTAAACTGGTTCATACCCGCATTGGTAAAAAGCAGGGTAGGGTCATTCTTTACCACAATAGGGGCCGATGGTACAATTTCGTGTCCCTTATTACGGAAAAAATCCATAAAAAGCTGTCGTATTTCTGCGCTGGTCATCATAAACGGAACGATCTTTGATAAAAATTGACTCTTAAGCCTTTATATTTGTAACTGTTACCGATGTGGCAACGGCAGCAAAGGTAATTAAATCGGGCTGTTTTGCTGAAAAAGCAACCTTGGTAATCGGCTTGTATCCATGAAGAAAATAAAGTACTACTACAATACCAATACACTCCGTTATGAAAAACTGGAGACTCCGCTGCACGTAAAGTTGCTGCGTGTGCTCGGTTTCATATCGGCCGCTATAGTTACCTCAATTATAATCGTTTCCATCGCTTACAAGTATTTCCCTTCTACCAAAGAAAAAGCGTTGATGCAATACAACGAAGAGCTGCAGAACCGCTACTGGGTGCTGGATGGTCGGGTTAGCAAAATGCAGCAACGCATGACCCAGCTGGAAGAACGGGATAACGATATTTACCGCACCATTTTCGAGGCTAATCCCATTCCCGACAGCATGCGTGCAAAGGAGATGGCCCAGCAGATGGAAAATGAAAAGGTGGAGAAGATGTCCAATTACGATCTCGAAAATTCTATTGTAAGCTCCCTTCATAACCTGGGAAACCGTATGGGCGCCCAGGAGAAATCGTATGTTGAGTTAACCAGTTTCATCAAGAATAAAGAACAGCTACTGGCCTGTACGCCAGCTATTCAGCCGGTTAGCAACAGCGATCTTAAACGCCTGGCTTCCGGTTTTGGTTACCGTATTGACCCGGTGTATAAAACGGTTAAAATGCACGCCGGTCTCGACTTTGCCGCTCCCCAGGGAACGCCCATTTATGCTACCGCCAATGGTTCTGTAAAGGTGGCTGGTAATTTGGGTAATGGCTATGGTAATCACGTAGTTTTGAACCATGGTTATGGTTATGAAACCCTCTATGGCCATATGTACCGCATTAAAGTAAAACCCGGCGATAAGATCAAACGTGGTGAGATCATTGGCTGGGTAGGCAGCACGGGTAAATCAACCGGTCCCCACTGCCACTATGAGGTACATAAAAACGGCCGTCACCTCGATCCGGTTTACTTCTTCTACAACGACCTTTCACCTGAACAGTACGACCGTTTGTTGAAGATGTCTTCTTCAAGCAACCAAAGTTTCGATTAGTCGTGAAACGTGAAACGGCAAACGTGAAACGCTCCCCCTGTGGAAGTATTCACCTTTGACCATTCACCTTTCTAAATGTTCTGCAAACAATTTTAATATTCAGCATGTTACTGTTCCGGTTTGTCATGTAAACGCATGGTTTGCAGATTATAGCAGTATTTGCTTGCAGCTTATGGCTTGAGGCTTGCGGCTGTATTCTGACATTTCCATGACGGCTAAACCTACAAACCATTGGGAATTTTAACGTTGTACCTGTAAATTTGCGTCCGACTATGTACAATCCGCCTGATATACTTTCACTGGCTTACAAGCAACCGATCATGCACGATCAGTTACAGCTGTTGCAGGAAAAAGAGCAGCAGATGCCTGGTTCGGTGCACTATGCCATTAAAAGATACCGGAAACATTCACAATGGAACATTGAGGATACCGGTGTGTTGGTATATCATTACAAAAAGGCAGCGCCACAGGAAAACTATGTGGAGCTTCGTTTTTGTGTTTCGGGTAATATGTATTGCAATCAGAAAGATGTGGAGTGCGATCAGTGTAAGCTGAATACTTCAAAGGCCTGTGCCGAAAGAGTAGAAAGCATTGATGTGATGACGTTCCGTTTCTTATCTGTGCACCTGTCGCAATTTGTAAAACCCGGTAAGCTAAAGACTATTACCGATGAGGTGTTGCAATTTGTACATCCTTCTTCTTTCTCAAAAATTCTTCCCTTATGCGGCCGCACCCGTCAGGTGTTGGAAGCGTTATTAGGACATACCTATACTGATAGCCTGGAGAACATCTTTATTAATGGCCAAAGTCAGATGCTATTGTTATACAGCCTGGAATGCATGCTGGG
>CBIMFG010001075.1:0-2606 GCA_966243125.1 uncultured Niastella sp. | reverse complement strand
AGTTCCAGGTTCTTAGTTCTGTGTTCTTAGTTCTGTGTTCTTCGCGCCCGTTGCCGCGCTGCGGTGTATTGTGGCTTGAAGCTTACAGCTTGGAGCTTGCAGCTGTTTTCGGCTTGCCGCGCCGAGGTGTATTGCTGCTTGAAGCTGTATTTGCTTGCGGCTTGCAGCTTGTGGCTTGAAGCTATTTAATGCCTAACTCAGTTGCTAATTCGCCTACTTCACGGTTTTTCGCTTTTGTTGCCCTCTGCAGCAGCCCATCTTTGTGTCATCAATAAACACAAAACCAACGATCATGAACACAAAATCAACAAAAGCAATTTACTGGGCAGGCGTAATCTTAACTTCATTATGGTTTGGCACAAGCGGCGTTTGTGAATTGACAAAAAATCCGCTGGTATGGGACATCACTTTACAATTAGGATATCCTGCACACTTCATCTATATTTTGGGTGTAGCTAAGATTGCAGGCGTACTGGTGCTGTTAACGCCAAACAAATTACTCCGGTTAAAAGAATGGGTTTTCGCTGGTGTATTCTTTGATATCACCTTTGCTTTCTTCTCCAAATTAAGTGTGCTGGGCTTTGCAGCCACTGTAGATGCCATTATTGCTTTTGCAATGGTTACAGTAACCTATGTAATGTTCCGCAAATTATATCCACCCGTAACTGCAGCAGTGGCTATCAACTAAAATTATCAATCGCTACATTATTATAATAGCATGAAACCTATAATCAGCATTTTAACAGCAGCCGTATTTACGCTCTTTGTAAATTCCTTACAGGCGCAAAACAACTTCGATCAGATGAAACAAATAAAAGCAGGTGTGCTCGATATTGGTTATGCCGAAGTGGGCGCGCCCAATGCACAACCGGTAATATTATTACATGGCTGGCCCTATGATATCTATAGTTATAAAGAGGTATCGGCTTTACTGGCAGCAAAAGGGTACCATGTGTATGTTCCTTATTTACGTGGTTATGGCACCACCCGCTTTCTTGATGCGGCTACACCACGCAACGGACAACAGGCTGCGCTGGCGGTAGATGTGATTGCTTTTATGGATGCTTTGAAAATTGACAAAGCCATTTTGGGCGGGTTCGACTGGGGCGCACGTACTGCCGATATTGTAGCCGCCCTGTGGCCTGAACGTACAAAAGCCCTGGTATCGGTAAGTGGCTATTTAATAGGCAGTCAGCAGGCAAATAAAGCGCCCTTATCGCCCAAGGCGGAATTGTTGTGGTGGTACCAGTATTACTTTGCTACCGAACGTGGTGAAAAAGGGTATGCCGCCAACCGCCGCGATTTTGCCAAACTGATCTGGCAAACCGCTTCACCCGACTGGCATTTTACTGATGCAACTTTTGCGCAATCGGCTGTTGCGTTCGACAATCCTGATCATGTGGCCATAACCATTCATAATTACCGCTGGCGATTGGGATTGGTTGAAGGCGAAGCCAAATACGATGAACTGGAAAAGAAACTCGCTGCATTCCCGGTTATAACTGTACCAACGGTTACGCTGGAAGGTGATGCCAATGGCGCGCCGCATCCTGATCCTGCCAACTACGCCGCTAAATTCAAAGGCAAATATGCACATCACACTATCACCGGCGGTATTGGACATAACCTGCCGCAGGAAGCGCCAAAAGCGTTTGCCTACGCCATCATAGAAGCAGATGGGTTTACGAAATAAATACAGGGTCACATGAGAATAAAAGAAAGGAGGCGAAATAGCCTCCTTTAATATTTTCGTTTACCGGGGAGAAGAAAGAACTGTCATAGCTACGTGAATAAAATGTAAAATAAAGAAAACTTCAAAAAAAGCACTATTTTGTCGCCATGAAAACCATGTATTATTCCGTAGGCTGTATGTTATGGTTGGCAGCCTGTTCTTCGCCAGCTGCGCAAAATACCGCAGCAAACGAAGCCCCTAAAAAAGATACATTGGCAGCTGTTGATACTGCTTCTTCAGTTCCTCCACCTTATACCGCGGTTTTGTTTTTAGATGAAGATGTAACCGTACCGCCTTACGGTTTGGAAAAAGTGAAAGCCCTGGTTAAGAAAGTGCCTAATGTGGACGATTCGGAAAGCGGCGAATCATCTACAGAGGTGCTTGATGCAAAGCTGTATGATGCACTTTCTATGCCCGAAAAATTTACCTATCACATGGTGCACCCGGAAACGTACAGCCAAAACTGTGATATATTGCCCCAGCACGAAAACGAAGAACAACGCATCTTTGGGCATTTGCACGATATCTTTGGTGAATACGACTGGAGCGAACGGCAATTGAACTTTTTTAAAAATAACCGGGATACCGTGGAGCAGTTGATGAAACCGCTTATTGAAAAGGAGAACAAAATAGGCGGCAACTTTAAGGAAGCTATTGTTGAAATGAATGCTACCGAACTGATCCCTTACCTGATCGAATTCTATAATAAGGAAAAGAAAGATCATTATATACTCACGCTGCTAATGTTGCTGATGAAGAACAATCAGTACCCTGAATTTATGAACTCATCTTCTTACAAAAAATTGTATACCAAAGAGGAATGGGAATATGCATCCTTCCTGGTTTATAATAAAGCCAACGAAGACCTCATCAT
>CBIMFG010001074.1:0-2609 GCA_966243125.1 uncultured Niastella sp. | reverse complement strand
TAAAGATCCCCGGATCGATCTGTTGCGTAAAAAGCAGATCCAGATCAATGAGTTGACCACCCGCGATGCACGCAGCCGTGTGCAGGGTTTCCGCATACTGGTTATGAGCAGTAATGACCGCAATAAAGTCACCAATGCCAAGGCGAAAATATACCAGGAATTTCCCGAGCTAAAAGCATACATGATGTACCAACCGCCCAATATGAAATTGAAAGTGGGCGATTTCAAAACCCGCGAGGAGGCCGAGCCATATATCTCCGAGATCCAGCGTTTCTTCCCAACCGGTGTATACATTATTCGCGACGTAATTGAGGTGAACCCCGATAAGTCGGGGTCGTTGTAGGCGGGTTTTTCCCCCTTTCCGACTATCTTTGTGGCTATGAGCACTTTACAAAAGAAGATCCAAAGCCTGGCAAAAACATACGCTGCTGAGTTTATAGATATTCGCCATCATTTGCACGCACACCCTGAATTAAGTTACCAGGAATTTGAAACCTCGCGTTTCGTTCAACATAAATTAGCTGAATTTGGTATTCCCTTCACCGTTATGGCCACCACCGGTGTGGTGGGTTTAATAAAAGGAAAGAATCCTGAGCAAAAAGTGATTGCCCTGCGGGCCGATATGGATGCTCTTCCTATAACGGAACAAAATGATGTTCCTTATAAATCAAAGAACGAGGGTGTAATGCATGCCTGTGGGCATGATGTGCATACCACTTGTTTGTTAGGTGCTGCTAAAATTTTACAGGAGTTAAAAGATGAGTGGGAAGGCACTGTAAAACTCATCTTTCAACCCGGGGAAGAAAGAAACCCCGGCGGTGCAAGCATTCTAATTAAAGAAGGTGTACTGGAAAATCCCAAACCGCAAGCCATCTTCGGATTGCACGTACATCCCCAATTGGAAATTGGAAAACTGAGTTTTCGCGGCGGGCAGGTAATGGCCAGTGCCGATGAAATATACATCACCATCAAGGGTAAGGGCGGACATGCTGCTGCGCCGCATTTAACCGTTGATACCATTCTGGTGGCCTCTCACCTTATTGTTAGTCTGCAACAGATCATTAGCAGAAACCGGAACCCATTATCGCCTTCTGTATTATCTATCTGTTCTATTCAGGGCGGCCATACTACCAACGTAATTCCCAGCGAAGTAAAGTTGATGGGTACCTTCAGAGCGCTGGATGAAGAATGGCGCTTCAAGGCACATGAATTAATTCGCAAACAAGCCACCGAACTGGTACACAGCATGGGTGCAGAAATTGATCTGCACATTGATGTGGGCTACCCCACTGTTTATAATAATGAAGAATTGAGTAAAGTGGCGCGTTCATTGGCTGAACAATACATGGGTGCAGCACAGGTGGAAACAACCGAAGTACGCATGGGTGCAGAAGATTTTGGTTATTACACCAACCACATCCCTGGTTGCTTTTACCGCCTGGGTGTAATGAATGTAGCAAAAGGAATTACATCGGGTGTACATACACCCACCTTCAACATAGATGAAAACGCTATTGAAACCGGTATGGGCGTGATGGCCTGGCTGGGCAGTAGTACAACGTTTTGATAAAAACCGGCAGCACTAATAATGCTGCCGGTTTTTTGTTTTACATGGCTATTCCCATTACCTGCGATGATTGTTAACGCTACAATTGATAATGTTAACAGTAAGTGTTGCATACAATTTACTTCAAGGCATTAGCATTTTTACCAGACAAGTCAATTGAAGAGGTTTCATCAGATGCCATTGTCAACTTTTTGATGGTTGCAGCTTTGTCACTGAGCCTTGAATCTGCAAATTGTAAGTTCAGGTCATTAAATACAGCATGCTTATTAAGATCTATCATGGAACTTACGCCGTTAATGTTAAGTTGATTAAAATATTCGGCAGCATTATCTGCACCGTGATAATCTACAAACAGGTAACAATTTTTTATACTGATGTTATAAGATGGCGCTGCGGTTGAATCATTGGTACCCCATGCTCTGAGGGAACAGTAAGTCCCTATCAATTGTACCGAAGCAGGCAGATAAATATTTACCAGGCTATTATTCCCGCTTCTGTCATCAGGATCGTTTGAGCTACCGGTAATAACCAACGTATCGTTTACCATGTGGTATTTTATAAAATTGGCATTGTCTTTTTGTATTTCCACCCTGAGTGTGCCGGAAGGCTTCAGGGCGCAATTACCCAAGTGTTTTAGTGAAATAAGACGTGCTGCAGGTACCGGCAAACCGGTCATTGGCGCAAACGCTTCTCTTTTAAAAGCGGTGAAATCACCACGTTTATATTTGGCATACACCATCAGTTGAGCAGCAGAGATCAGTATTATAATGGTAAAAAAAATGCCTAATAATAATTTATTGCTGGTTTTCATGATTAGTTCCAAGTTTTAAGCCTGCCTGCCGGCAGGCAGGTTTTTAGTTACGCGAAATGTTGCTTCTTGAATTTTTCAAACCTGGGCTTCAGTTCATCAGGGTCCATGCCCAGTAAATACCTGGTGCGGAAAACCTGCGGCAGGTCTTTTTCAACGAAGTCATTTTTGCGATAGGTCTGGGAATTCTTTATTGCCGATGGGGATACGAAATAACCAATCCCCCGCTGGTTA
>CBIMFG010001073.1:0-2609 GCA_966243125.1 uncultured Niastella sp. | reverse complement strand
CTTTGCTGGATACCAATATGGTAGCCTTACAACAACGCGAGAACATGGCGCCAATGGTAGATGATAGGAATAGACAACCTGTTTGCGATACCTGTTTTATTGAACAGTTAAAACAACGGGAAAAACAATTTGAGCAAAAGCAAAAAGAATACACCTGGTTATCGTGGAATTATGCCGATTCCTATACGAGAAAGTATTTTGAGAAAAAAGGATTGATCACCTCTATTCATTAATACTATGGTAACTCCTTTATCAGTAGCGGTTAGAATATGGGCGAAGTCAGTTGCGATAACGATCCTGATCTGTTCTTTAAACCTTCTTTTTGAAGGGGGGCTCTGGCTGATGATATTGTTTTCAGGGTTGGCGTTGATCTTTGGGTTCTTTATAACTTCGCCGCTGTTAATAATTATTTCTCCGTTGGTTGATTGGTCGGCTATGATGCCTTATGCCAATCGGTCAAAAATGACCTGGCTGATCTTTTTTCTTTCTGTATTGTATCTGTTGATTGTAATAGGATTTTGTTGCATTATTCAGTGTAATTTCAATGGGATGTTCTCAAAAGAGATGGCGCTGTTTTTTCTGATCATACTTGTTGTAGAATTTATTGCAGTAAGAACAACCCGAAGATCGCTGTACAAATTGTATGAACAGCATACATGGCCTCAAGATTAAAAAATAAGTAGTATGAAATCACAGGAGGATTTTTCTATCCGGGCAAGAATAAAAAGCTTCCGCTATGCGCTGGAAGGCCTGGCTGCCTTTTTTCAAAGTGAGCACAATGCCTGGTTACATTTTATGGCAACCGTAGCAGTATTTACCCTGGCTTCGCTGGTAGGCGTTACCAGAAATGAATGGCTGGCGCTGGTATTTGCCGTTGGCTTTGTTTGGGTGGCTGAAATGTTCAACACCTGTATTGAGCGGGTGATTGATTTTGTTAGCGACCAGCGGCATAAAGAAATAAAATTTATTAAAGACCTGGCTGCGGGGGCTGTATTAACGGCTGCCCTAACGGCCCTGTCAGTTGGTTTAATAGTATTCATTCCTAAATTATTTTAACAATGAAAGCGGCACAAATGGAATTGATCAGTAAACCTTATCAGAGAGAGTTGGTGAAAACAACGCGTAATGAAGTAGATCGAATATTGCTCCTGTCTATAGCCTTTAGCATAGCCTTGCTGATGGCGCGGATAGTGTATACCGGTAAGTTCACCTATGTATGGCTTACCTGGAATTTGTTTTTGGCCTGGGTACCTTATGGGGTTACCTCGTGGCTGCAAAAGCAACCGGGCATACAACAGAACAAGATTAAATTCTTTGCCATAGCAGGCGTTTGGTTGTTGTTTGTACCTAACTCGTTTTATATTTTAACTGATCTGTTTCATTTGGATGAACACCACAATGTGCCCAACTGGTTCGATCTTACGCTGATTGTTTCATTTGCCTGGAATGGGTTGTTGATGGGTGTGTTATCGTTCAGGCAAATGGAAAGAATGGTACAACCATACTTTCACGGAAAACATGAGCTCGTTTTCATTTTTCCTGTTATGTGGCTGAATGCAATAGGTGTTTACATTGGCCGCTATGCGCGGTTCAACAGCTGGGATGTTATTACCAACCCGTTTGACTTAACCGTGTATTTGGTTAAGATGAGCATTCATCCTGTTCAATATGTATATGCCTGGGGCATGGTGGCCTGTTTCTCTGTATTCATGACGTTGGTATACCTCACCATAAAAAGATTAAGCAAAGCTATTCATTGATCCTGCCGCTATACCCTTCCAATATAGCGGTTGGTTTATCCACAAACGGCGCTGTGTTCCCATAGCGCCTTTAATTAGGCTTCTCTGATACCACAAATAAAAAAGCCTCCCGTCACATCGGGAGGCTTTGAATTGTATGTTTTGTCTTCTTAGAAATCCACACCCATTGCAAAGTGCAAATAAGGTTTGTCTTTAAAGAAGGTATTCATTTCCCAACCACAATCCAGGCGAAGGAAGTAACCCAGCAGGGTACTGCGTGCGCCAAATCCATAACCACCGGCAAACGGTCCTATACCACCGGCTTTTATCATTACCTGGGCCGGAACGTCGCCATATGATACCTGCGGGCGTGACAGGCCATTGTATTTACCATTCCAGGCACTACCCAAATCAAAGAATTGTATGAGCTGGAAGTTGCGCAGGAAGGCATTGTTAATAGGCTTATTAAAGAGGGTAGAGAAAACAGGCAAACGGAATTCGCTGTTCAACACTACCGCGTTGTTACCATTTGATACGTTTTGTGGGAAACCACGCAGGTTAACCGCCAGTGACTGGAAGGCATAGTCAGGGTCCTGCGGACGTGGGTTCACGCTGTATTTAGGGAACATCCAGCCATCAACACCACCCAGGTAGTAAATGATCTTCTGGCTGCCCCATGAGAAGTCGCCCGATGCCCGGCCGGCCCAAATAAAGTTGCGGTAAATGGGGTAGTAATAGCGGCCATCAAAACCAAAATTAT
Organism: uncultured Niastella sp.; assembly: GCA_966243125.1. Lineage (GTDB taxonomy): Bacteria > Bacteroidota > Bacteroidia > Chitinophagales > Chitinophagaceae > Niastella. Next base: position 110 of record CBIMFG010001073.1, on the reverse strand, counting down.
AGGTGAACCGGCCCGGTTTCAAATTACCCGCTGAAGGTTTGCTGATCTGGGCATCCAGGTCCATATATACCTTGTAGCGCAAACCGTTCCAGATGTTGGTCGCTTTTTGA
>CBIMFG010001072.1:0-2613 GCA_966243125.1 uncultured Niastella sp. | reverse complement strand
ATTAATGCAGAAGACTGGGTTGTGCTGAATGAAAATGGCAGTATTAACTTTGTGGGTTATGATCATACCCGGGCCGAAGCAAAAGTAATAAAGTACCGTAAAGTAACAGCTAAAGGAAAAACATCCTTTCAACTGGTGCTGAACACTACCCCGTTTTATGCTGAAAGCGGCGGACAGGTAGGCGATACCGGTTCTTTATATTTTGAAGGCGAAGAAGTAGCGGTGATTGATACCAAAAAAGAAAATGACCTCATCATTCATTTTGTTGAGAAGTTACCGATCAACATCACCGGTATTGTTGATGCCCGCATAGATACAGTACGCCGGGCTAAAACAGCCGTTCACCACTCGGCCACCCACCTGCTGCACGCAGCTTTGCGTAAAGTGCTGGGCACGCATGTGGCGCAAAAAGGCTCGCTGGTAAATGATGAATACCTGCGTTTCGACTTTTCGCATTTCGCTAAAATGACCACCGATGAAATTGCGCAAGTAGAAGCGATCGTAAATGAAAAGATCCGCGCTAACATACCTGTTGTTATAAAAGAACTGCCCAAGGAAGAAGCCCTGAAACTGGGCGCTATGGCCTTGTTTGGCGAAAAGTATGGCGATGTGGTACGCGTGGTGATCATGGACCCCGCTTATTCAGTGGAGTTGTGTGGTGGTACCCATGTAGGCGCTACCGGCGAACTGGGTTTGTTCAAAATAAAACATGAAACTGCAGTAGCCGCTGGTGTTCGCCGTATTGAAGCCATTTGCGGACTGGCAGCGGAACAATACATCAATGAGCAACTGGCTCAGCTGCATCAGGTGAAGGAAGAGCTGAAAAGCCCGGCCGATCTGTTAAAAGCCGTACAGAACCTGACTGCCGATAACAGCGACCTCAAGAAAAAGCTGGAGCACCTGGAAAACCGTATACTGGTAGGCGTTCGCAATGAATTATTGCATAAAGATGAGATCATTAACGGCGTTACATTCGTAGGTGATATTGTAGAAGTAGGTAATGCCGATGCATTGAAGAAACTGGTCTTCGATATGAAGAACCACCTGAACGATCATGTTATAGTGTTATGCGCTAACATTGGCGGCAAACCATTTGTGGCCGTTGGCGTTGCCGATACGGTAGCAGCTGCCCGTTCACTCGATGCCGGTAAGATCATTAAAGAACATATTGCGCCTTTAATAAAAGGTGGCGGCGGCGGACAAAAAACCCTGGCTACAGCCGGTGGACAAGACGCCAGCAATTTGCAGGGAGTGATCAATAAAGTAAAGAGCTTATTATAATAAGAGTTTAATACTGCGTTCCAGGGCGCAGGTTGAAAAGTTAACGAGTTGACAAGGGTAAAAACAGCCCGACTGAAATTTCAACGCTGTCAACTCGTTAACTTTTTCATTTTCAAAATCCTCTATCAACCTCCCACTTTAACCCCTTCTTTCTCATCAACAGGTCAACTGGTTAACTGGTCAACTTTCCCCCAACATTAACATTTCCGAAAATTTTCGTATTTCAATTAAATTCCTATATTTGATGTACGAAAGTTGACGTAGTAAAATTTTAAATACCTAAAAACACTCAATACAATGAGACGATTTCTGATTTCCTGTACCGCCATTGCAGCCGTATCCCTGCTGTTGTGCCAACCCCTGGCCGCTCAGGATACAAAGGACAAAGACAAGGATAAAGACAAATCGAAAATGAACGATAATGAAGAGATCATTATCAAAAGAAAAGGCGACAAAGACACCAAGGTTACCATTGAAATAAAAGGTGATGCAGTAACCGTGAACGGCAAACCGCTGGAAGATTTTGACGATGATAACCTTGTTATAAAAAAAGGCAGGACCATCATTTATGGCCACTCTCCTTTTACCGGTGGCAACGCTTTCAATTTTGATAACCGTGGCAATATGCTCAACGACAATTCCGCCTTTTTAGGTGTAGCAAGTGATAAAGCAGAAAAAGGCGGTGCTGAAATTGTAGAAGTAACAGAGAACAGTGCAGCCGATAAAGCCGGATTAAAGGAAAACGACATCATCAAAAAAATTGATGATGAAGCCATCAATACACCCGAAGACCTTACCCGTATTGTACGCAAACACAAACCCGAAGATAAAATAGAGATCACCTACGACAGAAAAGGCAAAACAGAAAAAACCACGGCTACATTGGGAAAATCAAGAGGAAGAAAGAGTATAACCATTTCACCCAACCCCATGCCCAATTTCAATTTCGACTGGCAGGACCGTGGTGATTTCCGCAACTTCGACCACAATTTTAATTTTAACAATACTGGCAAACCACGCCTGGGTATAAAAGCACAGGATACAGAGGACGGTAAAGGCGTGAAAGTACTGGACGTGGATAATGAATCTGCAGCCGACAAAGCCGGTATTAAAAAAGATGACGTGATCACTGAGTTTGATGGCCAAAAAGTAAGCACAACCGAGGACCTGGTAAATGCCAGCCGCGCTGCAAAGGAAAAACAAGCGGTTAAAGTAACGCTTAACCGGAATGGCAAATCGCAATCCATTGAAATAAAAACGCCTAAGAAGCTAAAGACAGCCAATTTGTAAGTTTTCAAACATCAGCCCTATATTACGGCCGTTCCTCCCGTT
>CBIMFG010001071.1:0-2622 GCA_966243125.1 uncultured Niastella sp. | reverse complement strand
TCGGACGAATGGCCGTGAGCCTCGACGCGTCGAATGCCGTTGAACACGATGCGTGGATTTTTCAAAGCTTTGAACTTACTGTTATTGTCGAGTATTTGAACCATGGTTTTTGGGGTGCGGTTATGCCTGATCACAAACAGGGTAATATCGCAGAACTCAGAGAAGGTATAAGAGTCTGAAACCGGATCAATGGGGGAGGCATCTAAAATAATATAATCAAAGGTGTCGGTGAGATAAGCGATCAGAATGTCGAGCCGTCCGCTCAGGATCAATTCCCGGGAATTTTCTTCGCCCCTTCCTGCACTCACCACAAACAGGTTTTTAACATCGGTAGCGGTAATAATTTCCTCAGGGGTTTTTGCTCCATCCAGAAATTCGGCCACACCCGCCTGTTGGTCTATTCCCATAATAGCAGAGGTTCTGGGTTTTCTGATATCCAGGTCAACCAGTACCACTCTGTTACCGGCCAGTGCCAGGCTGGTGGCCAGGTTGGTGCTGATATAGGTTTTCCCTTCGCTGGGAATACTGGAAGTGATCAGGATCCGTTTTATATTGATCTCTTTTTTGCGGCCAAACAAACCAATGGCGGCGCGCAGGTGTCTGAATTGTTCGGCAACAATAGAAACCTTGGAGTTGCTGTTCAGCAGGGATTCTTTATCCTTGTTAACTGAGATCTCTGCAATTACCGGTACATTGGTGAGCGATTCAATTTCAGACCTGAACAGGATCTTCTTGTTCATCATTTCTTTGAGGGAAACAAAACCAATACCCAAGCCACCAACAAGAGCCAAAACGCCACAATAGGTCAACATTTTCTTAGGGCTAACCGGGGTTACGGAAGAACTGGCCATGTCAATGATCTTGCTGTCGGAATTGGCGCTTGAGCTGGCCAAAGCGGTTTGTTCGCGTTTTTCGAGCAGGTAACTATAAATACCTTTCTTTATAGCCTGCTCCCGGCTGATGCTCATTAATTCCCGTTCTTTTTGAGGAATGGTACGCAGTTCTGAATTATAACCACTGCTTATTGATGCCAGATTTCTTTTACCTGCTTCCAGGCTAAGGCGGTAATTCCTTAATTTTTCCAGTACCAACGGCCGCAGCTGTTCAATTTCTTTGGCAACTCCTACTGCATAGGGATTATTTTCCCCTGTAGTTTTCAGCAGGGTCTCATATTCCACCTTTTTATTGTATAATTTCTGCATCAGGTCGCTTAGGACTGCATCGGAAATACCGAGTGTAGCAGGTACCAGGTCGCCTTTGTTTGATCTTGAGGTTACATAGTTTTCCATTTCATCAAGGGCAGCCTTCTGCATACTCAGATCAGCTATTTTGCGGTCGTTGTCACCTACATTTTCCAGGTACATTTTACTTTGCTCGCCCAGGTCAACCACCCCTTTATCGGTTCTGAACGTTTGTACTACATTTTCAATGGAGTCCAGTTCTCTTTCCACTTTTGTCAAACGTGCTTCAATAAACTCGAGCGTGTTGGCAGCCATTCCTTTCTTTTCTTCAATGGATTGCCGGTGATAAGCGATCAGCAGTTTATTCAGAATGTCTTCGCCCCGCTTTGGTATTTGATCACGTAAGGTAATGTTGATCGTAGTTGACAATTTGTTCGGGGAATTTACATTCAGGCTAAGGAGTAAACCGGGGGCTACATCTTTAGGTTTGTTCAATTCAAAGAACAGGGGCCCAATGGGTGATGTGGTTTGCGATTCGTTTGGAATAAACTTCAGTTCGCCCCAGCGCGTATGGCACCAGACCCTAAGCGGGTATTTTCTGTTTTCGATGACCACTTCCTTTACCTTGTCGTTATTTATGTTATGGGCTTCCCGCTGCTCTTTAGGCGTGTAATAATTTACCGCCAATGCAATATCAGTGTCCCCGGTCTCAATCAACTCGTCTGGGTCCTTTGCCACAATAGAGACCGGAGAACTGACGTAGGCGGAGGTCTCATTAAATTTTCCCTGGCTGTAATCGGGGCCTTCTGTTATAGGCGCATACAAAAACAGCTGCTCAATCACTTGTTCCATCAGTTTTCTTGAATGAATGATCTCAATCTCGTTCTCAGCAATATTTTTGGTGGGATAAATTTGCAATGCTTCCATGGAGCCTGATTCATCAACCCCCTTTTTTTCATCTTTAACCATAACGGTAGCATTGGATTCATATACCGGCACTGCAAGAAAATGCAGGTAAGCCCATGCCGATCCAAGGCCAACAACAATCAATATGAGGAATAATGGCCAGTATGGTAAATACCAGTTAATGATCAGCGAACCGATATTCTTTTCGTTTTTCGCATTTATATTAGGTTGCATATTAATTTCTTGTAACGTGGTCAACAATAACAACTGTTAATGAAAGTGCGCTCAGCAGGGCAGGTAGCCAGGTTTTGGCGTTCCCCGATGCATTTACTTTGGCTTTGTTGGGCTCAACGTAAATGATGTCGTTTGTTTTGAGGTAATAATAAGGAGAACGCAGTACGCCGTCTGAATTCAGGTCGAGCCGCTTCGTAATTCTTTTTCCGCTTTCTTCCCGTATCAGTACCACATTATCGCGTTTCGCATATACGGTCATATCGCCGGCAAACCCCAATGCCTCCAGAATATTTATTTTTTC
>CBIMFG010001070.1:0-2624 GCA_966243125.1 uncultured Niastella sp. | reverse complement strand
CAGTAGAGCCTAATTTTTTGAAACCTTCGCTTAAGCGGCTCAGTTTAGCGGGGGTGATGTCAGCTTCGTGGAACATTTCGTCCATTTTAGCAATGGCAGGGTTTCCAGAAGAACCAGCGCCACCGGCTAATTTAGGTAATGCTTCAGCAATAGCATGCATTTCTGATCCGGGAGGCGGTAAAAATGCGTATACTACGAAGATAACTGCTTCAGTAATAAGACCTGCCGTTAAGAAGAAATCGGCGAGGGCCTGGTGAGTAATTTTTTGCCAGGCACCGAAGATAACGACAGCAGCACCCATACATACGATTACGTTTACCAGTCTTTCAGTAGATTTAGAAACTCCAGCCATAACTTTAAATTTTAATTTTTAGAAAACGGGTTTTCAAAGGGTTGAGAGAATAAAATTCCAGTTTGATTTTGTTGTTAAATCAATCTCTAATTAAACGGATCAGCCGTTAAAAAATTTTACTCTTATTAGATTTTTAACGTTTCTTCTGCATAGCAGGTAAATCAATCACACAGCGAAAGCCAATGTATGACTTAGCTGTATCCATGTATTCATAACTACGGGTGCTCGTTTGAAGGAAGAAGCCTACGTCTTTCCAGCTACCGCCGCGAATTACCTTACGTTTCATACGTGGAGGTGCATCGTCGCTGGCATCGAAACGAATGTCTGGGTTCATATCGTGTTGGAAGTTGTAAGCGCCTTCGTAGAACAGAGAAGAAGTCCACTCTGATACGTTTCCAGCCATGCAATACAAACCAAAGTCGTTTGGCCAGTAAGCATCTGCACGGGCAGTATAGAAAGCTCCATCTTCTGGATAGTTACCACGGCCTGGTTTGAAGTTGGCCAGTAAGCAACCTTTTTTATTTCTCAGATAATAGTTACCCCAGGGGAACATTGATTGAGAACGACCGCCACGGGCAGCATATTCCCACTCTGCTTCTGTTGGTAAACGGAAATCTGATTCGGTAGGTCTTTTCTTAGACTCGAGGTAAGAATTGAGGTAGTGAGTTCTCCATTCGCAGAATGCACTTGCCTGTTTCCAGTTCACACCTACTACAGGGTAGTTGCCGAAGGCCGGGTGAACGAAATACCGTTTGGTCATAGGTTCGTTGTAAGAATAAGAGAAGTCACGAATCCAAACCAGGGTATCTGGGTAGATAGGCACATTCTTTTTAACGATGAACTTAGAGCGGGGCACGCCAGCGTTTTGACGTTGTGCGGCTTCTTTCAGCTCAAACATTTCGGAATGGTATATCAGTTTTGAAGGATCAATCTCTTTTTTACCGAAAACGCGGTTTTCGGGAGAAAGGATCAACTGATCGATCTTCTCAACTGTAGCTTTATCATCCCATTTAATGGTTTTGGCCTTTTTCCAGTCAACCTGGAAAGTGCCATCCACTTCCTTACCATACTGGAGGAGTGTGGCGCCAATAGAGTCGCGTACCCATTGCACAAACTGACGATACTCGTTGTTTGTGATCTCGGTGGCGTCCATCCAGAAACCATTAATAGAAATTTGCTTGTTGCGGGCAGTATAAGCGTAGTTAACGTCCTCATCGCTAGGTCCCATGTGGAAGGTGCCTGGTGGTACATAAACCATTCCTGGAGGTCTGGTCAAATTGTACTTTGCAGCCGCAGATACGCCATGTAACTGTCCGTCATTGGGCACGCCTGAGGATTTTCCTACTTTGCCACATCCGGTAGCGATCAAGGCTACCAGCGCTGTTAAGGCGGATAGGTTCTTCATTTTCATAATATTAAAGGGTATTGGGCAAAAATAATGTTTTACCGACTTCATCACAAGAATAGAATTTATTTTTTAAAACTGCAATTACGTGATATAAGCTTTCATGTAAACGATACCGGAAATTGGATTATTGTATCGCCAAAATTTTAAATTTTTACACATTTTTCAGAAGACGGATCAGGTCAGTTACTTTGTCTACAGGCGCGCTACACTGGTAGTTTTTACATAAGTAAATCTTCGTATCTGGGGATGGTGGTTTACCAGCTAATAAGGGTAAATCATTATTTGCCTGGGGGGCAGTCTGGAGTACCCGGAACGGGATAAAATGCTGCAAAAGCTCGCGCCTTACCAATTCAACGTCTTTTCCAATAACGGCTATTTCTACTACACCCCCTGCAATTGATAATACCATGGTTGCCCAAACGCCAAATGAACCCGGATAGCGATGTACAGCCTGTTGTAATCCTGCGCACATTTTAATGGCCCTTTCCTTCCAACCGGAAATATCAAAAACAACGCCCAAGTACTGCAAATTAAAAGCCATTATTGCGTTTCCTGAGGGAATTGCGCCATCATACACTTCTTTTTTACGCACAAGTACATCCTGCTGCCCTTTATGGGTATAAAAGAAATAACCAGTGCTTTCTTCGCTGAACTGGTCAAGTACCCATTGTGTTAATGATTTTGCCTTATACAGATATTCTGCGTTACCTGTGATCTCCTGCAAATGGATCAACGCCTGTATTAAATACGCATAATCGTCCAAAAAGGCTGGGTACCGGGCTACTTCTTTTTTATAGGTATGAAAAAAATCCTGGCCATCCTTTGTAAACCGGCTCATGATAAATTCCATATTCTCTTGCGCCA
>CBIMFG010001069.1:0-2625 GCA_966243125.1 uncultured Niastella sp. | reverse complement strand
ATACTGTAATAAGCGCTACTAATATTCCCACCACTACATCGGGCCGCGGCATTTTATTAATGATGCGCAGGCTGGTCCATTCAAAAGTACCTATAGCCACCATGATCATTACCCCAACGAGTGCGGCCATTGGTACCCGCTCAATAATGGGGGCGCCCAAAAGTATCACCAATAAAATGGTTATGGAGGCTACGATGCCAGATAATCTTGCACGCGAACCGGCAGACAAATTCACGAACGATTGTGCTATCATGGCACAGCCGCCCATACCGGTAAAGAAGCCATTGACAATATTAGCCGTTCCCTGCGCAACCGCTTCTTTATTACCCCGGCCCCGGTTGCCACTTATTTCATCAACAATGTTGAGGGTTAGCAGGCTTTCGATTAAACCCACCCCGGCCATTACCAATGAATAAGGGAAGATGATTTGTAGCGTATTAAAATTAACAGGCCCCCCGGGAAGATGAAATGGCGGCAGGCTGCCACTGATGGAGGCAATGTCTTTTACTGTTTTTGTTTCAATGCCAAACCCCAGTACAATCAGGAATACCACGATGATGGCCACTAAAGAAGCGGGCACTGCTTTTGTTAATTTCGGGAATACGAGAACGATGGCTATTGTGAGAAACACCAATGCCAGCATGATAAATAAGGGAGTACCCGAGAGCCAGGTAGTACCCGTAGCAGTGGTGATGGTAAATTGTTTTATCTGCGCCAGGAAGATGATCACTGCCAGTCCGTTTACAAAACCATACATAACTGATTGTGGCACCAGGCGAATGAATTTAGCGAGTCTGAACAGGCCCACCAGCAATTGCAGGATGCCAGCCAGGGCCACGGCAGCAAAAACATATTCTACCCCATGTGATTTCATTAAAGCGATCAACACCACTACAGTAGCGCCTGCACCACCGGAAACCATGCCGGGGCGGCCACCTAAAACAGCGGTGATCAATCCCATCATGAATGCGGCGTATAAACCGGTTAATGGCGACAAACCCGCCAAAATTGCAAATGATAATGATTCAGGGATCATCGTCATAGCAACGGTGAGACCGGCCAGCACTTCGGTTTTGTAGTTTACTTTTTGTTTGAAATCAAATAAATTCATGTATGCCATGATTGGCGCGAAGGTAAGGGAAATGCTATTTGTTCAAAAGCTTTGCTTGAATTGGCCTATTACTAGTTCGTTCCTGGGTCGTACCTACGCTACCTATTTACTACCCTTTTCCCAGGCGTAGGGTAGTAAATGGGTAGTAAACAGGTAGTCTTTCACTAGAAAATGGGTAATGTACAAATAGTGTATAACAGGAGAAGAATTAGCATTCGGGTAGAACTATACCTGAATAGACCATCTTATCAATACCTGCAGTAGCTGCGCTCTGATAGATGAAAACACGACAAAAATGCCAAAAGGACATAAATATAAGTTTGAATGAGTATTAATGAGGGATTGTAAGGAAACTGAATTCGACCCTTCTTTGAGCAGCGTATGTTTGTTGTGGAATCGGAACCAATGGATATACCGGTTATACATAGGCCCGCTTCCATGGTCTTTCATTTTTCAACATTTAAACTCTCTTTTTATGGGAAGAATCAGCAAAAGAGGTTCTATTGGATCATTATCCGGAACCGTAAACGATGTAGTTCTCAGTGAATGGAACGGCATCCCCGTTGTGCGCAGTCGCGCAAAACGTAGTAACAAACCTGCAACTACTGGTCAACAGGAACAGCAGGGTAAAATGGCGGTAGCCATAAAATTCGCGGTCGCTGTAAAAAAGGTGTTTGCAGTCGGCTTCCAGGATTTTGCGGTTAAAATGTCGGCCTACAACGCAGGCGTTCGTGATTTGCTTTTTAGTGGAATCACAGGCGAATCACCCAACTATAGTATCAACTATAAGCGGGTGCTGGTATGCAGAGGTAAATTGCAAATTGAAAGCAATACCGCAGCCAAAGCAGAAGCAGGACAGGTAATTTTCACCTGGACTTACGAAGCTGCTGAGGACGTTGCGCCCACCGACAAAGCCATTTTAGTTGTGTACTGTGAAGCATTAGGCAAATGTTTGTTTACTTTGAAAGGCACAGACCGCAGCACAGGCACAGCCTCCATTGCGGCAACCCGGTTCAAAGGGTATGAAGTGCAAACCTGGCTGGCATTTATTTCTGCAGATGGAGCAAATACATCGCCCAGCATATATACAGGTGCTGTAACGATTACTTAACAGGTTTTATGCTTAAAAAGAAGGCCCCGACTGTAATTAACAGCGGGGCTTCTTATTTAGCGGCACGCAAACAATAGGATTAACTATTTTTAGTAAGTTATTTAGACTTTGGATTCCAATTGCATTAATAGCCCTATCTTCTCCCCAATAAGCACCTTTCTACTTCCTGATGTTATCATTCCCCCATGCGCCGTTTTATCACCCATTCGGGCAGCTGGTTGACCACCAATAAACACACCTGATGAACCCGTTACTATTATATCCGGTTCGCCGACACATGTACATGAAGTCCCCTAATTGGCAGCAGGTTGTTTTCAATTAACACAGTCAGGCATCCACTGGTAACAAATCCGCCTACATGAGATACCGGTGGTGTACCGGTGTTACTTTTGGACAGACATGG
>CBIMFG010001068.1:0-2625 GCA_966243125.1 uncultured Niastella sp. | reverse complement strand
GTTAAAAAATGCAGACAACATATTGATCGGTCGCCCCATTTCAAACACCCAAATTTATCTCCTGAACGATCATGATCAGCTGCAGCCGGTTGGGGTAGTGGGCGAGATCTGTATCTCCGGGGCAGGCCTGGCACGTGGATATTTAAATAAAGAAGAACTAACAGCAGCGAAGTTTGTACCGCATCCTTTTATTACCGGGGAGCGAATATATAAAACCGGTGATTTGGGTAAGTGGCAGCCTGATGGCAACATAGCATTTTTAGGAAGAAAAGATGACCAGGTGAAGGTAAGAGGCTTCCGGATAGAACTGGGTGAAATAAGTCATTGCCTGCAACAGCACGCCCATGTGAAGGCTGCAGTTGTCACAGCAATTAAAGAGAACAGCGGCGAAAATATGCTGGTAGCCTATGTAGTTTGCGAAGGCGAACTAAACCATACGGAGCTGCGTAACTGGCTGGGCACAAAACTGCCTCATTATATGGTGCCTGCGCACTTGGTACAGTTAAATGCCCTTCCTTTATTACCCAATGGCAAGCTGAACAAAAAAGCATTGCCTGTACCGGAAGGTCAATCACCACAAACTGCCTATGCAGCACCCCGCACCGAAATAGAAATACAGTTAGCGAAGATCTGGCAGGAAGTACTCGCACTGGAAAAAGCAGGTTTGTATGACAACTTTTTCGAATTGGGTGGACATAGTTTGAAAGCCACCCGTTTGGCAAGCCAGGTTTACAAAGTGTTTGAAGTTAAGGTGGCCTTAAAAGACCTGTTCAGGTTTGCAGTGCTGGAAGACCAGGCGAGGCTGATAGCAGATTCGCAAAAGACAGGATTTACAACACTCCCTGCTGTACAAGCGCAGCCGTTTTATGCATTGTCTTCTTCGCAGCGCAGGTTGTGGGTGTTGAGCCAGTTTGAAGAAGGCAGCATAGCTTATAATATGCCCGCAGTTTTTGAATTGGAAGGTACACTGGAAATGGATGCCTTATCCCGCGCCTTCGACAAACTGATCATGCGGCATGAGATCCTACGCACCGTATTCAGGGAAAGTGCAGATGGAGAGATCAGGCAAATTGTTTTGCCGGCATTTTCATTTCACATCAACAGGCATGATCTGCGTAAGGCAAATGAAACTACAATAAAACAAAAGGTGCAATCCGGTTTGTCTGTTCCTTTTGACCTGGCAAATGGTCCCCTGCTTCGCGCGGATGTTTACCAGGCTGCAGACAATAAATGGATGTTCAGTTATGTCATGCACCACATCATCAGCGACGGCTGGTCAATGGGAGTGTTGATAAAAGAGCTGCTGCAATTGTATAATGCATTTATTCAGGGAGAACCCGATCCTTTGCAACCTTTGTTAATTCATTATAAGGAATATGCGGCATGGCAGCAGCAACAATTGAACGAAGAAAGTTTTCAGCAACATCGAAAATACTGGTTACAACAATTAAGCGGCGAAATACCGGTGCTGGAACTGCCCAGCGATAAAATACGTCCGGCCGTAAAAACGTACAACGGGGCCAGTTTGCATAAGCGGATAAACAGCGGTCTCACCAGGCAGTTAAAAGCTTTGTGCCAGGCTGAAGAAAGTACTTTGTACATGGGGTTATTGGCGGTAGTAAATGCATTACTATACCGGTATACCAGTCAGGAAGATTGTATAATCGGCAGCCCCATAGCCGGCAGGGAACACAGTGACCTGGAAAACCAGATCGGCTTTTATGTAAACACGCTTGCCCTGCGCATGCAATGCAGTGGCGCCGATACGTATCAGCAGTTATTGGCCCGCGTGAAACAAACCACGCTGGATGCTTACGCGCATCAGGCCTATCCGTTCGATGCATTGTTGGAAGACCTTGCGCTGCAAAGAGACCTGAGCCGCAATGCGCTCTTTGATGTAATGGTTGTGTTGCAGCATCAGTCAGACGTATCGCTAGAAACGGCATTGACCGGTTTGCAGGTGCGCAGCGTGGAGGCGTTGCGCGAGCTGAGTAAATTCGACCTGCAATTTAACTTTATTGAGGAGCAGGATACCATTTACGCTAAGCTCACTTACAATACCGATATCTATCACCACAGCATAATGGAACAGTTGCTGAATGATTTTGAGCAGTTGCTACAGTGCATTGTTGCCGATCCCGGTAAACCTGTTGCGGCATTGAACTACCTGAGTAAACAGGCAGTGCAAACGATACTAGGGTTTAATGCAACCATTCCTGATCCTGCGGCCACTACGGTAATGGCTGCCTTTCAACAACAGGTGGCCAGCACGCCCAACAATACGGCCCTGGTGTTTGAACAAACCACGCTTACCTTCCGGATGCTTGACGAGGAATCGGACAAGTTGAGTATCTATCTCAGCAATACTTACCAGCTTAAACCTGGTGAACTGATTGGTATAAAGCTGGAGCGGAGCGAATGGATGATCATTGCCCTGCTGGCAATCCTGAAAGCAGGCGCCGCCTTTGTGCCAATAGACCCTGTTTATCCCAGGGAAAGGATTGATTATATCCTGGCAGACAGTAACAGCCGGGTGGTGATTGATAAAGAAGTATTGAACCAGTATTTCGCGAAGCGTACAACTTTTAAGGGAGAATTGCCTGATGTTACTACGCCCGCTCACCT
>CBIMFG010001067.1:0-2627 GCA_966243125.1 uncultured Niastella sp. | reverse complement strand
GGCGAAAAATCAAAATACTATCTGACGTTAGGTTATGATAAAGATAAAAGCAGTTTTGTTGGAAACAGATTTGACCGGTTTTCAATAAACGCTATTAACAGCTTTACCCCATTTGAGAATGTAGAAATCAGTACCGGGTTGATGTATACAAACACAAAGTTGGTGAGCAATAACCCGGGTATCAATGATTTTATTTATTCCTTCGGGAAAAAATATTATCCCTATGCGCAACTGGTAGATGAGAATGGGGGGGCACTTCCGATCAGTTATGGGTTACGGGATACATATAAAGCATCAAAGGAAGCCCTGGGATTTTTAGACTGGGAATACCGGCCTTTGGATGAGTTGAACCTGGCCAATAATGTTGCGAAACAAAACTATAACCGGGTAAACCTGGAGATCAAAAAAATATTCAGCCCCAGCTTTAATATTGAAATAAAGTACCAGTATGAAAAGCAGCTAAAGAAGCAGAGTAACCTGATGACGCTGGCAACTTATTTTACCAGGAATTTGATCAATACGTATTATAATCCCGCGGTCACTTTAAAATCACCCATTCCAATAGGCGATATTTTTGACCAAACGAACTACGAACTGGAAGGCCATACTGGCCGGGTACAGGCCAACTTCAATCAAAACTGGCAAAAACACAGGGTGAGTGCCATTGGTGGATTTGAAGTAAAACAAAAGGAAACAGAGAGTAATCAAAGTCGTTATTATGGGTACAGCGAAGAAATTATTGTGAGCCAGCCCGTAGATCTGGTAACACGTTTCCCAACAAACCCCCAGGGATCAGCTTCAATCCCTTCTCCACGGTTAATAACCGGTACAACTGAACGGTTTCTGTCGTATTATGCCAATGGCTCCTATATTTATAATGACCGCTATGTGGTATCGGCCAGTGGCCGTTTAGATAATACCAATTACTTTGGTATAAGATCAAATCAACGGGTAGTGCCGTTATGGTCGTTGGGTGGCAAGTGGATCGCATCGCGTGAAAATTTCTTAAAGAACAGCAATGTGTTCGATCAGCTGTCACTGCGAACAACGTATGGCTATAATGGAAATGTAAATACCGACCTTACCGCTTATACTACGGTGCGGTATGCTCCCGATGGTATTACCCGGGCTCTTTCAGCTACTGTAGTTAATCCGCCTAATCCTGCATTGCGATGGGAAAGGATAAATATGTTGAACCTGGGTGTGCAGTTTTCTTTAAAGAAAAATGTATTGTCGGGTACTATTGAATATTTCTCCAAAAAGGGAAATAACCTGATTGGTGATGTGGCCATGGACCCAACAACAGGCATCACCAGTTTCAGAGGCAATGTGTCGAATATTAAAGGGCAGGGTGTAGATGTGCAGTTGAATAGCAGAATATCAATAAGCAAACAATTTGGTTGGGAACCCAGCTTTTTCTTCAGCTATGCCACCGATAAAGTATTGAATTATACAAAAACATTTTCAGCCGGTGCGCTTATAACGGGTGGTGCAGGCGATGCCACCAGTTTTTCACCATTGATCGGTCGCCCGGTTTTAAGCATTTACAGTTATAAATGGGGAGGCCTTGACCCAATAACAGGCGATCCGTTAGGATATGTTGACGGCCAAAAAACAAATGATTACTCTGCGATCTTAAGCAAAACCACGCCTGCCGATCTGGTTTATAACGGTCCTGTTAACCCGCCAATAGTAGGCGCTTTCAGGAATGATTTTTACTGGAACAGCTTTTCTGTTTCTGTAAATATCACCTATAAACTGGGGCACTATTTTAAAAGACCTTCTATAGATTACGGGCAGTTCCTGAATTTCTGGAGCAATAATAAAGATTATGTCAATCGTTGGCAAAAACCCGGCGATGAAGAACATACCAATGTTCCATCCATACCCACAGCGGCGCCTGGTAGTATGAGTAGCAGGGATTACAGGTTTTATGCAAACTCAGCAGTGCTGGTAGAAAAAGCTGATCACATTCGGTTGCAGGATGTTGTAATAAGCTATGATCTTGATAAAGCAAAATTAGCCAGGCTGCCATTTCAGATGGCCCATATTTTTTGCAACATGAATAACATCGGCATCTTATGGCGCGCCAACAAATATGGTATTGATCCCGATGCGGTACCTGCATATACCGAAACCACCAGGGTATTGCCACAACCCCGTAGTATAACCTTGGGAGCCAAATTCGATTTTTAATAATTGAAACATTAAGCCATGCCTAATTATAAAATAGGATTGTTTGCTTTGGTGAGCATGATCATTGTGTCTTGTAAGAAAGATTGGATCAAGATCAAATCAAATCAGTCGCTGGATGTTCCAACCTCAGTTGAAGATTTTCAGGCGTTATTAGATAATTCATCAATCATGAACGACAGCCGTCCTTCTGTGGGAGAAATAAGTGCTGATAATTATTACTATTCTTCCAATATCTGGCAAACCCTGCCAGCGATAACTAAGAATGCCTATATATGGAATGCCGAACTTTATAATAATGTGCTTACTGATAATGTTAACTGGAATTTCTCTTATCGCCAGGTTTTTTATGCGAATATTGTGCTGGATGGTATTGACGATGTAGCCCAGGGGCAACATTCGCAGGAATGGAATACTGCCAAAGGAAGCGCCCT
>CBIMFG010001066.1:0-2628 GCA_966243125.1 uncultured Niastella sp. | reverse complement strand
CATCGCTGGCCCAGTCGGGCAGTTCATCGGTACGCAGGGTAATCTTCAGTCGGTTGCCTTTTACAAACGTAATGGTGCCTTCTACCTTATTGCTCTCCGGATCGTGATTGGAGAACAATACAGCCGGCACTCCAAACCGTAACTGGTGTATAACATCCTGATGGGTAGTGCGTTCCACTTCAACGGTCAGGTAATCGCCGCGGCTCATTTCCTGGTCGCGGATGGCTATGGGGTACCAGGTGAGCCCATTGGCCCTGCGTTGATTTACAGAAGTAGTTTGCTTAAGTTTTAAATACAATTGCCGGTCTTCTTCACGTTCGGTTTTCAACAAATCCAGCAGCTTTTTAAAATAATCCATCTGGCAAAGGTAACAAATGGAAAGTACACCCGGTAGGCCTGAAAGGGGGGCTAAAACGTGAAAAACACCTAAATAATTGATTTATGATAAGTTAACAATAATCGACTTGGCGTGTAGACATTTAATATTTAACTTTACCTCCCATTTGCATTACCTCTCGCACAAATAGAAAGCCGCTGTTATACCCTTCTTCGTTTGGTATAAAAATTATTTACTCTTTGAAGTTTTTGAAAATGGTAGACGTATCAACCGAGATTATTATTAATCTCCCAAAAGAAAAAGTAGCCGAATTTGCTTCAGATCCAGGCAATGCACCCAGTTGGTGCACACATATAAAATCAGTGGAATGGAACCATGAAGCGCCTTTACGGGCAGGCACAAAGCTTGTTTTTAACGAGCAAATTATGCGGCGGCGCCACCAACATGTATATGAAGTAGTAGAGGTGATCCCTGGTCAAAAAATGATCATGAAAACCAGCAGTAATGGCATGCGCATGGAAACTACGGTTGCCTGGCAGGCGCTCAATGAAAATACCACCTGTATGACCCTGCGTAACCGGGGTATTCCCGTTGCGTTTAAACCCATAGCGCCTTTGCTGAAACTGGCCATTCGAAAAGCCAGCAGAAGGAATTTAAAACAGCTCAAAAAAATGCTGGAACTCAGCTATCGCAAACTGGTAGTGTTGTAAAATAGTTATTTTTTTCACATACTGGCGTTTACGAAAGGAAGGTATTATTTTAGTAAGACCAAACTTTGATCTATGAAAAGCAATACCGGCCAGAAGTTCATGCAGTACGTGTACAGTAACTATACAGGCAATTTCATTGGCTTTGCCATTGGAATGGCCTCCACGCGTCTTGTTGCGTATTTCTTTACTACCCGTAGCATTAAAAACCTGTGGGGGCTTACCGCCAAAAAAACGGTGGTTGATAAGCAAACCTTCAGCTTTATGGAATGGGCCATCTCCATTATCATAGGCTTCCTGGTGTTTGAGATCATTTCCAAATGGGTTAAAAAGAAATTGAACCCCTACCTGTTAAAGTACAAAGGTTATCTGCCTTCAGATTGGGTGGGTGAGGAAGAAGTAGCGCCTGCTGCTGCAGCGGCTGCGGTTCAACCCATACCAGTAACCGTTCAGCCGGTGCCGGAAAAATCAGGTAATGCTTCAGGTGAAAAGACTGTTTAAAATGCTGAATGTCGAATACTGAATGTTGAATGTAGAAGTAAATACATTTGACTTCTACTTCAATATTTGACATTCATCTGTTCAATATTCGTTATTCTGCAATAATGGTCTTAACGCCTTTTTCCTCCAGTTGCCTGATCACTTCTACCGGCGCATCTGCATCGGTAATAATATAATCAACCTGATCGAGCCCGCAAACGCGGCCAATGCCGCGGCGACCAAACTTGGTGCTATCGGCCATTACCACTACCTGTTGCGCAACCTGGATCATTTTTTTATCAAGGCTGGCTTCTGCCAGGTTGGTAATGCTTAAGCCAAAATCAGGTTCAATACCATCAACACCCATAAACAACAAACCGCAGGAAATATCTTCCAGCAAACGTTCGCCAAAAGCACCGGCCGCAGAGGCCGAACTGTGGTGTATCAGTCCGCCAATTTGCAGTATATCTACATTAGGACGGTTGCACAATTCAATCGCAACCCGCAGGGCAGGGGTGATCACCGTAACATGTTTACTGGGGAACAACACTTGCGCCAGTTCAAAAACCGTAGTGCCTGAACCTATGATGATGCTGTCGTTTTCACCCAGCAGGGAAAGCGCTGCTTTGGCGATCTTCTTTTTTTGGTCGGCATTGATGAACTCCTTCTCATTAATGGGGCGTTCAACCGCATAAGGATTATTTATAGAACCACCGCCCTTAGTCCTGAACAACAGGTTCTTTTCCTCCAGCAGTTTCAGGTCTAGTTGCAATCTAGCCTTCAGGTTGGCCAGGTGCTCGTTGCTGTGCAGCATATTGGGGTGATGGTCTTGTATGTATTGATGAGAATAATGCGCCAGCTTTTTTTGTATGATAAGCTCTTGCTGGTGTTCGGGTATGGCTGTGTACCTGTCTTCCATATTCACCTTGCGGATGAGCCAGGGCAGTGTAAGCCCCTGCAAAACCAGTGTGGTCAATATTACCACGAAAGTGATGAACAGTATCAGGCTGCGGTGCGGAAAAGCCGTACCATCGCCCGCCAGCAATGGTATTGATAAAGCCGCCGCCAGCGATACCACACCACGCATGCCTGCCCAGGTAAATA
>CBIMFG010001065.1:0-2629 GCA_966243125.1 uncultured Niastella sp. | reverse complement strand
CGACAGGCCGTGACGTTCGAAGCGGCGGACGGGCTGCAGCTGAGCGGCTACCTGGCCGATAGTATTGAGATAGTAGCCGCCATTACCGATAACAATATACCCATTCAACCCGACGGTACTACCCAGCAGCTGAATGAATTTGACCGTATTTTTCTACAGTTTAAAAAGAAGAACTGGCAGCTAAGCCTGGGTGATATTGACATCAGGCAACAGCAAGGCTACTTCCTGAATTTTTATAAACGCCTGCAGGGGGTGGCTTTTGAAACCACCACCGCCATTACCGATAGCATTTCAAACAAAAGCATGATAAGCGGGTCAATTGCCAAGGGGAAGTTCACGCGCAACACGTTGATAGGGCAGGAAGGCAACCAGGGCCCATACCGTTTGCAGGGCGCCAATAACGAGTTTTACTTTGTAGTGCTGGCCAATACCGAGCGGGTATATATTGATGGCGTTTTAATGCAGCGGGGTGAAGACAGGGATTATGTGATCAATTACAATACGGCGGAAATTACCTTCACCCCCAAACAAATGGTCACCAAAGACAAACGGTTAGTGGTGGAGTTTGAATATGCCGACCGCAATTATTTGAACTCGAATATTTACCTCACCAACGAAACCGATTTTGGCAATAAGGTAAAAGTGAAGATGGGTTATTTTAGTAATGCCGATGCCAAAAGCTCGCCCATAAACCAAACCCTGGATGCCGATCAAAAAGCATTTTTAAGAAACCTGGGCGATAGCGTAACCCAGGCCTATTATCCCTCTGCGCCAAAAGACACCTTTTCAACCGGCGCCATCCTGTATCAAAAAGTAGATACACTTTATAATGGTTCGCACGATTCCATCTATATCTATTCAACCAACCCCGACAACGCCCAATACTCATTGTCGTTTATTGATGTTGGTATTGGCAACGGAAATTACATTCCCGACCTTAATGGAGCCAATGGAAAGGTATATCGCTGGGTGCAACCGCAAAACGGTATAAAACAGGGCAACTTTGAGCCGGCCGTGTTTCTGGTAGCTCCCAAAAAGCAACAGGTGGCCAACCTGGGTGTTGAGTACAACATCACAAAGAACATGGTGCTGAATACCGAAGTGGCCACCAGTAATTATGATGTGAACACGTTCTCAAACATTGATAAAGAAAACGACCGGGGCTATGCCGCCAAAGTAGATTTCAAAAACAGCATTCCATTAAAAGGGTCAAAGAAAGGAATCAGGCTTACTACCGATGTGGGGTATGAATATGTTGATTCCCGGTTCAAACCCCTGGAACGGTTGCGGAATATTGAGTTTACCCGCGATTGGGGGCTGCCGCTTTTATTAACCGATCCTGTAAATGAAAATATAGTAACTGCCGCCGCAGGGTTATCTGACAAAGCGGGCAATACATTGCGTTACCAGTTTACCGAATACAACAGAGGCACTTCCTTTACCGGTTTGCGGCACAGCATTACACAGGTGCAGGATATAAAAGGGTGGAGGTTCAATAACCAGTTCACTATTTCCAATATTGATGCTACCGATAGCAAAGGATACTTTTGGCGGCCAACCATAAATGTTTCGCGGCAGTTTGCAAAACTCAGGCATTACATTATAGGGGGTGCTTATGCGGTAGAGCGCAATAAAATTCGTACAAAGCTGTACGATACCCTGGCCCCGCAAAGTTTTTCGTTTACCAATGCATCGGCCTATCTTAAATCAGACCCCGGTAAGCCCAATCACTGGGGAATAGACTGGTTTACCCGTACCAACTCTTATCCGCTCGCTTACGACCTGGTAAAAGCCGATCGCAGCCAGAACGTAACCCTGAATGCCGATGTAACAAAAGATCCCCGGCACCTGTTCCGGTTTACCAGTACTTACCGCAAACTGCAGATCCTTGACAGCGCATTAAATGGTCAAAAGCCTGAAGAAAGCCTGATAGGCCGGGCCGAATACCAGGTGAATGTAATGAAGGGCTTATTAACCGGTAACCTGTTGTACGAAGTAGGAGCGGGGCAGGAACAAAAAAGAGATTATTCTTATTTGGAAGTACCGGCCGGTCAGGGCCAGTATACCTGGATAGATTATAACAGCGACGGTATTCAGCAGTTAAATGAGTTTGAAGTAGCCCTGTTTCAGGACCAGGCCAAGTTCATTCGCATTTTTACACCTACCAATGTATATGTAAAAGCCAGTTACAATACTTTTAACTACAGCGTTAACCTGAACCCGCGCGCTGCGATAAACTTAACCACGGCCAATAAGCTGCGTAAGTTTATTTCAAAAATAAACCTGCAATCATCCTTACAGATCAATAAAAAAGAAGTGGCTGATCAGCTGGTGCAGTTCAATCCATTTAAAGCGCCATTAAACGATACCTCGTTGATAACGCTTAACAAAAATTTTGTAAACACCTTTTCGTTTAACCGCTTTAGTCCTAAGTGGGGTTTTGATGTAACCAATAGCCGTACAGAATCCAAATCGTTGCTTACCTATGGTTATGAAAGCCATAGGCTGGATGAATGGTCGGTGCGCACGCGCTGTAATATGTCGAGTCTGTTTGCGTTGGAGCAGGCCGGCCGCTCAGGCATCAATCAGCAGATCACCAGCAGTCCCAAGTTAGATAACCGCAACTATA
>CBIMFG010001064.1:0-2630 GCA_966243125.1 uncultured Niastella sp. | reverse complement strand
GAAGAAAGGCAGCGACCTGCTGGTAACCCAACGGCTCGACCCCTCTGAAGGTTTCACCAGCCAGATCATCAACAACGGCCGCCTGGTGAACAATGGCGTTGAGCTGAACCTGCAATACGATTGGTTCAGGCCAAAAACAAAAGGTAACCTTGCCTGGACCTCCTCTTTTTTGATCAGCTATAATAAAAACAAGATCACTTATATTGATGAAACAGCCACCACACCGGTGGCGCTTGCGCAAGGTGGTTATCGCGTAGGATATCCCGTTAACTCCCTGTACTCCTTCCAATACCAGGGGCTTACTACCAATGGGCAACCGCAATGGCTGAAAGCAGATGGCACTCTTACCACCATAGCGCTTACCAGCAACGATTTGCCGGCAGTTATTTACTCAGGCAGCACCGACCCCAAAGTAAACATGACGCTGAGCAATGAATGGCGTTACAAAGGTTTTAGTTTGTATGTACTCGCTGTATACTATGGCGGTCATTACCTGCGTGCACTGGTGCCTGAAGTGGTTGGTGGCGTAGCCTATGGCTCTATGCCCGCCTACCTGGCCGATAGCTGGACACCCGGCAAAACCAATACCATTGTTCCCGGCTTTGGCCGTTATGCGCCCGGTACTTATCCCGGCACTACCGGGGTACCACCATCGCATCTTACCTACTCCGACCAGTTTGTAAGACCCGGCGATTTCATCAAGATCAGAAGCGCTACGTTCGCATACAGGCTGCCCCAACACCTGTTGAATTACATTCGCTCAAAGGGCATCGCTTTCCGGTTCCAATTGAATAATCCCCAGGCTGTTTGGACAAAGAACACGGTGGGCATTGATCCTGAAACCGGCGGCGCCCGGGTACAATCCTCCTATGTATTTGGTATTAGCGTAAACTATTAAAATAGCAAGCATGAAAAAGATCTTCTTCTATATAGCGTTTTGTTTTTTGTTTACGGCCTGTAAAAAGTTTACAGAGATCACCCCAAAGGGCAGCAATATTCTGAATCGGGTTTCAGACCTTGACCTGTTGCTGAACTATAACTTTACCGCAGGCGACGTCAATAGCGCACAAACCGCCTTTTCCCCCAATGACGTAGGCAACCTGGTGAACGACACCTATGCCTATTCAACCAATATTCCTTCACTCATTAGTTCAAAAACGCAAACGCTCAATTATGCGTATACCGTGTACGACGAATTGGTAGACAGAAAAACGCTGGCGGTAACCGATGCGAAATACGAAAAGATGTATTTTATCATCAACAACATTTGCAATGTGATCATCAGCAATGCAGATGGGGCTGCAGGCGACCGTACCAAAGCCAATCAGTACAAAGCAGAAGCTTATATTTTACGCGCCTATATGCATTACCTGCTGGTGAATTTATACGCAAAAGCATACAACCCGGCCACTGCTGCCGGTGACGAAGGCATTCCCTATGTAACTGAAAGCAATATAGTAACCGAAGCCAATGTAAAAAGCAGTGTGGCCGATGTATACGACCACATCAGGGCCGATATTGATGCAGCACTTGCCCTGAACAGTTTGCCGCTAAAACCGGCCAACAATATGCGTGTTGGCCTCGGCTTCGCTTATGCAGTAAAAGCGGTGGTGGCATTAACAGTAAGGAATTATCCCGATGCATTGGCCGCCGCCAATCAAAGCCTCGCCATTAACAGCACCATCAACGACGATCGCCTGTTTGCACCGGTGGGCACTACCCCATTCAATAAACCTATTCTTACCGCGCCTGAAAATCTTTTCTACATGGCACAGGGCGGTAATCCGTTGATCGCTTCTCCCAGTCTGGAAATGACCAACAACATTTACGAACCCGGTAACATCATCAATAGTTATGTAAAGCCTTATTACAACATGGGCAATCCGTTTAGCGGCATCCCCGATTCAAAACTTTGGCTGGCTACCGGTGTTACGTGGGCAGTTAATACGGCGGGGCTTACTACCAGCGACACGTACCTGATAAAAGCAGAGTGCCTGGCGCGTACCGGCAAACTCACCGAAGCCCTGGATATCATTAACCAGATCAGGATAAGAAGAATTCACCCCAATACTTATACAGCTGCTACGGCGAGCACAGAAGCAGGTGTAATGCAGATCCTGATAAGAACGGCGCGCATCGAGTACCTGTATACCATGCGCAGCTTTCTGAACATAAAAAGATGGAATACGGAGGATGCTTACAAACAAACCATTACCAGAACGGTAAACGGCGTAAGCTACACCCTTCAGCCCCATTCATCATTATATATTTTTCCTTTTCCACAAAGCGCCATAAATTACAACAGTCACCTAACACAGAATTATTAAACAGATAGTATATGAAAAAGATCATAGCAACGGCTATCATCAGTGCCCCCTTCGTTTTGTTTGCCCAGAATAACTTTACTATTAAGGCAAGTGTTGGTAATGCCAGTGCGCCGGGTAAAGCCTTCCTGTTGTACCGGGATGGCACCAAAGTAGTAACCGATTCAACCACATTAAACGAAGGTAAATTCTCATTCGCAGGTCATATTGAAGAGCCTACCCTTGCCAGACTGATAGTAGACCATAAAGGTGTTGGGTTTGCAGCCACTACCAGCAGTTCGGATATGACGATGCTATACCTCGATA
>CBIMFG010001063.1:0-2637 GCA_966243125.1 uncultured Niastella sp. | reverse complement strand
GATTACATGTCAACACGTATTACAAAACGGGTATTGTTATCTGTTGCCTTAGGTTTACGGGTTTTTTCTGCGCTGGCGAAAAAGGCCCCGAAAGCTTATACAACGAAACTCAAAAAGAACGACTCTGTAGCCGCCTTGGTAAAATCATTGCCCAAGCCAGATGCCCTGAAACCCTATAAAGATGTAGTTACGGCCGACTCAAAAACCGCCAATGGTTTTTTCAAGGTTCACCGCATCGATGACCGACTTTTATTTGAATTGCCCGATTCTATCCTGGGCCGCGATCTGCTTACGGTAAACCGCATTGCCAAATCATCTTCCGAGTTCCGGCACCCGCTTAGCAGGTTGATGAGTTACTCCGGCGACTGGATCGGTGAAAGTGTGATCCGCTTTGAAAAAGGCGGCTTAAATAAGATCATGTTGAAGATGGTTTCTTTCAAAGAACGTTCAAGTGATAGTTCTGCCAACGGGTTGTCAAAAACACTGGAAACAAATAACATCCAGCCCATTTATGCCGCCTTCCCGGTAAAAGCGATCAACAAGGATAAACATGCTACCGTTATTGATGTCACTGATTACCTGCTTAGCGATAACCCGGTATTTGGTTACCTGGGCGATCTGAAGTCGTGGACTACTCTCGGCGGAGTAATGCCCGACAGAAGTTATATTGACAGCGTAAGGGCATTCCCAATGAATATCGAAATACAATCGGTAAAAACATATGGCGTGCCCAAACCCGGCAGCACAACCCAAAATCCCGCTACATTTGAGTTCAACAACTCCATTGTGTTGTTGCCAAAAGAACCCATGAAGGGACGTCCATACGACTCACGCGTTGGTTTCTTTGGATTGTGGCCTACCGATTATGTTGACTTTGATGCCAATCCACAGGGAATAAAAAGAACCAGCAACATCTGGCGCTGGCGCCTGGAACCCAAACCCGAAGATGTAGACAAATACAATCGTGGTGAGTTGGTGGAGCCGCAAAAACCCATCATCATTTACATAGATCCGTTAACCCCAAAAAAGTGGGTACCTTATTTAATACAGGGTGTTAATGACTGGCAGGCAGCCTTTGAAAAAGCCGGCTTTAAAAACGCCATCATGGCCAAAGAAGCGCCTACCAAAGAAGAAGACAGTACCTGGAGCATTGATGATGCGCGCCACTCTGCACTGGTATACAAACCATCTGATTTTGCCAATGCCAGCGGCCCCAGCGTAAAAGACCCACGCAGCGGCGAAATACTGGAAACGCACATCAACTGGTACCACAATGTAATGGACATCCTGTACAAATGGTATTTTATTCAGGCGGGCGCCATTGATCCCCGCGCCAATAAACCACAATTCGACGATTCATTGATGGGTGAGCTCATCCGCTTTGTATCGTCGCATGAAATAGGACATACATTGGGATTGCGGCACAACTGGGGCGCTTCCTCAACCGTACCGGTTGAAAAACTGCGCGATAAAGCCTGGGTAGAAGCGCATGGACACACGCCTTCTATTATGGATTACGCACGCTTTAACTATGTGGCTCAGCCGGAAGACCACATCTCTGAAAAAGGCATCTTTCCCCGTATTGGCGATTATGATAAATGGGCGATAGAGTGGGGGTATAAAATTATTCCCGGTAACAAAACAGCCGCTGAAGAAAAACCCATTTTAAACAAATGGATCATCGATAAATTAAAGTCAGGACCGCAATATTATTTTGGTATTGAAGCGGTGCAGGGTGAACCCTCCACCTTGCTCGATCCCCGCAACCAGAATGAAGACCTGGGCGATGATGCCATGCTGGCCAGCGCATATGGTATCAAAAACCTGAAACGCATTTTGCCTAACCTCATTAAATGGACGCAGCAACCCGATGAGAATTATGCCCGCGCAGGAGAAATGTACAATGAACTGGTGGCTCAGTATAATCGTTATATGGGCCATGTGCTCATGAACATTGGCGGTGTATTAACAACTCCCAAAACGGTGGAGCAATCCGGTAATGTATACGATTTTGTGCCGAAGGAAAAGCAAAAACGCGCCATGGCATTTTTGCAAAAAGAACTGTTCACCACACCAGAGTGGCTGCGCGATGCGCATTTGTATAACATCAGCTCAACCAGCTTTGCCAGTGTTGAAAATGTACAGAAAGGTATTCTGTTACAGTTACTCGATAATAAATACATAAGCCGCCTGGCCACGCAGGAAGAAGAATTAGGTACAAAAGGTTATACAGTAATGGAAATGTTGACCGATCTGCGGAAAGGTATCTTCTCAGAGTTGGCAGTGAACAAACCAATTACCCTCAATCGCCGTAACCTGCAAAAAGTATACGTTATAAAGTTATTGACCTTGTTACCTCCTGATAAAGGAGCCCTTGCACCAGACAGCGATGCCAGCTCAGTGGTTAAGGCGCATGCGCGCGAGCTGGCCGCTGAAATAAAACGGTCCTTGCCGAACTACCACGATGTGATGTCAGTAGATCACCTGAAAGATCTCACTGACCGGATAACGACTGCGCTGGATCCAAAGCGGTAGAAAATTTAATGGTTCTCAGTGACAATTAGTTTGTCTATGCCGGGGGATGTTTCTACATCCCCCTTTTTTACTGAAAACAACAACGCCTCCCGAGCTACCGGG
>CBIMFG010001062.1:0-2648 GCA_966243125.1 uncultured Niastella sp. | reverse complement strand
TGCAGTTTGTGCTGAATACCCGTAATATAAATGAGATCTATACCATGCTCTCCCCGCCCCTGTTCGACTGGGTTATTGAAAACCTGCTGAAGAATGCGCTGGATGCTATGGAAGGGAAAGGCATGATCACCATAAATCTTTGGCAACAGGATGCCCAAACCTTTATTGATGTTACCGATACCGGCAAAGGAATTGCCAAACAAAACATCAGCAAGGTGTTTAAACCTGGTTTTACTACTAAGAAACGCGGCTGGGGACTGGGTCTAAGCCTGTCGAAACGTATTATAGAACAATACCATAAGGGGCAATTATTTGTAAAGAACTCCGAGCCGGGTAAGGGAACTACATTTAGAATTGTTTTGAAATAGCATGCTGCTTTAGGGTACGGTGAAGTTGTTACAGGTTTCAGGATACCAGTTACCAGGTTCCGGTTGCTGGGTTACCCTCATTATTTCAATTACCGGTCAACTCGTCAATAGGTTAACCGATCAACGCTAGCTTTCATCAAAACCAAAAATTTTTCAGCTTTCCTGAAACCCTCTGTAGAAAAACTTTCTACATATCAGTAAATCAATTAAATTTGCACCCCAATTCAAGTGCCCAGGTGTTGAAACTGGTAGACAAGCCACTTTGAGGTGGTGGTGCTGGAAACGGCGTGCAAGTTCGAATCTTGTCCTGGGCACAAAGCCTCCCGATGCTATCGGGAGGCTTTTTTGTTTGGAAGCGTGCCGGGCTTGCACGGCTAAGCGAACAAACAAAAAGGCCAGCACGCGATAGCGTGCGATGGCTTTGAGTAAGATCAACCGTAAAAGATCATTGTAAATAATCTTGTCCTGGGCACAAAGGCCCCGACGTAAGTCGGGGCCTTATTATTTTCGGCGGGCCAGGGCCTTCGAGTAAAATATGGTGAAATCTCTTACGTGCTAATCTGATTATTTCTTTCGTGCTTTAGACTTTGAAAGTTGTGCATAGATCAACCCTATTATTATCATAGGATCCACACTAATAATGAAGGAAAGCAGATTAATCTGTTTTATGGAAAGTTGATCGGGATGTTGAATTAATCGCGACAGCCTCATGTTGTTTGTACCCAGGTCATGGGCTACAACAGTTTTCGGTATATGGTTAAAAATTTCCTGGAAAGATTGAATATAGCCTGCGTTCAGAAGAACCGCCAATGACTTATATCGTTGATCTTTTTCCATATATAAAAGGTAAAATGATACTTTTTTTGACACATTTATAACCTTCCAAAAGTACATTTTGTACTTTTTGTGACACTCATAATGTCATATAATGTATCTTAAATAGTACGATATTACATTAATATTAGTACATATTTATCATAATAAAAGTACACTTTTGACTTTTTGACTTAGAATCATGTATCTTTATTACGATTTAATAGCAACTAACCACTCGATTTGTATGCACTCACAAGAAAAAGAACGATTGATAATTTCATTACAGGACCATGTAAATAACATAACCAATCTGCGATATGGGAGTTATAATTTAGCCGAGATCCTGACACAAAAGACCAAAAGGTTTGCCTTAAAGAATTTTCCCTGCTTCCTGAAAGAAAGTGATAGCATTTCTTTTACAGAGAGTAATGGATTGAATGAATGGAATGAATCTTACAGAAGGCTTTTAACAATTTCACAGGCCATGTTAGATGAAGCCCAGCAGTCTGAACAACCACCTGTTATTACCCCACCGCCCACAAGGAAGAGTTATAATACAGCCTACGCCTTTTTATTTGTGACTACAGCATCTATACTATTGTGGTCATTTAATACTTTTATAAAATGGCGGTGGCTTACGGAGCATCCCAAAAAGATTGCCATTTATCTTTCATTGCAAGCGGTTATTCTTGTCATATTTGCCTTGTTCTTTACAAAAAGCAAAAAAGCCCGGTTTATCGAATTGCTTGCTATTTTCGTTGGACTGGTAATGGCAATCATCTCGCTGCTTTATTGAAATAAATATTTATAGGAATTCAATTCCATTTTAAAAGCCCAATGTCTACCTTAGCGTCCTATCGCAGCGCGAAAAACTCCCTTGGTTAGGCCGTATTGTTTCAAAAACAAGACCGGATAAACATGGATTTTCCTCAAAAAGTGTTACTTATCGATGATGACGATGAAGAGTATGACATCTTAAATAATGCCCTGATTGAATGCTGTAAAGGGGTAGAATTAATCTACGAAAAAAACGCCAATTCCGCACTCGTAAAAATGGCTAATGACAATGCCAATAACGTTGCTGAAATTGTGTTTCTCGACTGGCGCATGCCGCGGGTTAGCGGCAAAGATGTATTGATCAGCATTCGCAAGCTCCCTCACTACTCACAGATCCCTATCGTTATTTTTACCGGCAATCTTGATCCGGTTCATTTGAATGAAGCAAAGGAATTGGGCGCCACCTTTCTTATGGAAAAACCCTTCGATCTATCGGATTTATACCAGAAGCTGGCGTACCTTTTTTCGCTTGACTGGAGACATATAAAATCTCCCGGCCAACAGATCTAATAATACCAGGATACTATATTTGCAGTATCTCAAAAAAGTTCAGATGGAAATAACAAGAGTTGGTTCGCAAGCCTCTACCAAAGGACCTAAAGAATGGTTTACAGGTGAAGTACGTAT
>CBIMFG010001061.1:0-2649 GCA_966243125.1 uncultured Niastella sp. | reverse complement strand
GGGGGCCGATACCGCGCGGCATTACCAGTGGTACCCATTTATCAACATCGGGCACTATGAACTGGCGAAATTGTCAAACGGAAAAGAGCGCTCCACCCTGATCAATTATTATAAACAAGGTATTGAACGCGTATGGCAAAAGGCCCGTAAAAATGTTTTTTACCGGGGCATACCCTTCATTTGGTGCAGTAACAACCTTACCACATCGTTTGCCATACAATGTTATTGGTACCGCCAGTTAAGCGGTGACGCTTCTTATATTGAACTGGAACAGGCTTGTTTTGACTGGTTATTAGGTTGCAACCCCTGGGGCGCCAGCATGGTTTATGGGCTGCCTGCCAATGGCGATACGCCCGCTGATCCGCATTCGGCTTTTACTCATATTGGTCATTATCCCATTAATGGTGGATTGGTTGATGGACCGGTGTATGGCTCAATTTATAAAAGTTTGATTGGCATAACGCTGAATGAACCAGATGAGTATGCCGATTTTCAAAGCGACCTGGTAGTGTATCATGATGACTATGGCGACTACAGCACCAATGAACCTACTATGGATGGAACGGCTTCGCTGGTTTATTTACTGGCAGCCAAAGAGGTAGGGAAACCCCGGAAAACGACTGTTACTTACGATCATGGCGCCATTACCCGGGGAAGCACCCACAAAAAACAACTGGCACTGGTTTTTACCGGCGATGAATATAGTGATGGTACTGCTTATATAGCCAGGTTGCTGCAACAGGAAAATAGTAAGGCATCCTTCTTCTTTACGGGCCGGTTTTATGGCAATGCGGCCAACAGGCAGGCGATATTGCAGTTGCGGAAACAAGGCAATTACCTGGGGCCTCACTCCAACCGGCACCTGTTATATTGCGATTGGAACCAACGTGACAGTTTGCTTGTAACGCAGCAACAATTCAACCTTGACCTGGCTAATAACTATAAAGCTATGGCCGCGTACGGCATCGGTAAAAAAGATGCTTTATATTTTCTGCCGCCTTATGAATGGTACAACGATTCCATTGCTGCCTGGACCAAACAGCAGGGCATACAATTGCTGAATTATACGCCAGGCACCTACAGCAATGCCGATTACACCACACCTGGGATGAAGAATTACCGCAGCAGTAAGGCTATATTAGATTCAATTATAACTTATGAGCAAAGAAGTTCCACCGGTTTAAATGGCTTTATATTGCTAATGCATGCAGGAACACATCCTGCGCGTACTGATAAATTCTATTATCAGCTTCCCGCATTGCTCAACTATCTGCGCCAAAGAAAATACACCCTGGCCACCGTCCCTGATTTATTACAATAACGAAAAACTGTGGAAATATTTCCCTGACGGTTATCACTATAATTCGTGTTAGCAAATTAGGTAAACAAAATTTTAACGTTCGGTAAACCTTTTTTCTATCAATGTGGTTATAGAAACAGCATCAACTTTTCCAACTAAACGATAGTACCCTGGCAAGCATTTATTTAAGATAGGATTTGTTATATAAAGGATTACTGATGGAAAAGGTAACCAAACCACGCTATGCGAAAAATGGCGATGAAGCCGTTTTTCACCAATTGCGTCAGGATGTGAGTATTCTTGTACAGCAATTGGAACCAAAACGACGGGGCAGCATTTTGCTGAAAGCTGTATTATTCCCCGCCCTCTATCTATTTACCTATATAACCATACTGGTTGCCGGTAACCAGCCCTGGATCTTTTACACCGGCTACTTCTTACTGGGTGTTTTTCTTGTAATGATCTTTTTGAATATCATTCATGATGCAGTTCACAACTCCATTTTTGCTCGAAAAAAGTTAAATCAAGGGTATGTTTACCTGTTCGACCTGATGGGTGCGAATAGCTTTGTTTGGCGACAACGGCACATTCGTTTTCATCACAACTATCCCAACGTGAACGGCTGGGATACCGATATTGAACAGAGTAACCTGGCGCGTATTTTCCCTACAGGTAACTCGTTACCCATTCACCGGTATCAGCATATATATTTGCCTTTGCTGTATCCGTTATACCTGTTCAACTGGTTACTGGTACGTGATTTTAAAGATTTTTTCAATAAGAGGAAAACCATCTGGAAACTGGTGACCATTCCCAAAATTGAATATGTAAAGCTGTTTCTATTCAAGGCATTCTTTTTGTTGTACCTCATTGTATTCCCCAAATTGGTATTGGATGTAAGCTGGTGGCAGGTGCTGATGGGATTTATAATAATGCTGTTTACTGCCAGCGTATTTTCATTGATGGTGCTCTTAAGTCCGCACGCCAATACCAGTTCAGAATTTCCATTGCCTGATGAAGCCAATAGTTTGCCGCATAACTGGATGATGCATATGTTAACAACTACTAATGATGTTACTAACGATAATTGGTTCATTCGATTTTTTATGGGCTGTTTTAATTATCATGTGGCGCATCATTTGTTTCCGAATGTGAATCATATATACTATCCGGAAGTAACCCGGTTGTTAAAAAAATATGCAGAAGAATACCATTTGCCTTACCGGCAGTACTCGTTGGGCGCATCCTTAAGCAAACATTATCAGTTGTTGAAAACGAATGGCGTAACAGAGGATATTTTTGAAGAAACTATGTAATTTTGCCCTATCAAATAATGGTTTATGAACTTT
>CBIMFG010001060.1:0-2654 GCA_966243125.1 uncultured Niastella sp. | reverse complement strand
TTTATTATGAGGGAAAAATATTTAAACCCTATAATAAATACCACTATACTGTACAAAGTGCACAGGGAGAATTTCCGGAAGAAATATTGAGTAATAAACAACCGCAATGCAAGGAATATATTGCCCCACCTGAAATATGGGTGCGGGAGATGCATAGTGATGGCATTGCCTGGTTTCACGGCACGCATTTGTCGGAAAAAGAATTGCATGCTGCTTTTGAAGGGCTTGCTTTACCTCACCCAATTGGCATAGGTGCGGTACAAGCTGCCGGTGGGGTTAGTAATGGGGTGCTAATAAGAAGCATGGCGGGTGTTTTTGGGCTTTTTTTACTGTTGTTTTTGTTTACCACTATGTTTAACCGCGAGGAAGTGGTGTATGACAATACAGTAAATTTTGCCATGGACAGCACCAACCTCCCGATGTTGGTTAGTCCCAAATTCAAGTTGAGCAAATGGCGGTCGAACCTGCAATTTGATATTACAGCGCCTGTAAGCAATAACTGGTTCGAGGCGGGTATTACGCTTGTAAATGCGGATGATGGTACAGAATATTCCATTGAGAAAGGGGTGGAAAAATACAGTGGTTATGAAGATGGTGAATCCTGGAGCGAAGGCAGCGATCATGATGACGTTGTATTGCATTCTATACCGGCGGGTAATTATTTTTTACAGATCCAGCCGGCCAGGGCCGATGTTACAGTAACCTCTTTTTCCCTGCGGGTAACCTACGACGTACCTATGTGGCGCAACTTCTTTATTTTCGGTTTATTCGCTCTGTTGCCCATGTTAATTTTATATTTAAGGGGTGTTTATATAGAAAACGCCCGCTGGCAAAACAGCCCTTACTCATAATTCAAAAACAATGATGGAAGAATACAAAAAATTAAAGTGGTTCTTTGTTTGGGTACTGTTGCTGGCAGGTGGCATGTTGTTTTCCAATTTTACTGGTTATCGCATACTGTCATTTGGCGGTCAGCAAAAATGGAGTGCAGGCGGCCCCGGTCTTTATCATAAATAATCAATCCCGTTTTCATAATTAAAACCAATTGCCATGCAAATATTAATGGTAAGTGCAATAACCAATTCTATTCTGTACAGTTTTTTAGGGATCGCCATTCTGGTGGTTGCGTTTGTTATTGTAGAGGTAATAACGCCTAAACATAATTTGTGGAAAGAGGTGGTTGAAAAACAAAATATGGCGCTGGCTATTGTGGCCGGTTTCTTTATGTTATCCATTGCTATCATTATTGCCTCTGCCATTCATTAATACTGCTTACTATTATGCAATTGTTGTTGTTACTGGCCGTATTTGTTATTGCTACCTGTGGCTTGATCTATGAACTGGTGGCCGGTACGCTGGCAAGTTACCTGTTGGGCGATTCTGTTACCCAGTTTTCAACCATCATTGGGGTGTACCTGTTCTCCATGGGAGTAGGCGCTTTTCTTTCCCGTTATTTTAATAAGAACCTGTTACGCTGGTTTATTCAAATAGAATTGCTGGTGGGTATGGTGGGCGGGTTCAGCGCCCCGCTGTTGTTTATCTTATTTCCGCTTGCTTCTTCTTTCAGATTGGTTTTGTACACGCTGGTGTTTTTTACCGGTACGCTGGTTGGGTTGGAAATACCCCTGCTGATGCGCATCTTACAGGACAAAGTGGAGTTTAAAGAACTGGTATCGCGGGTATTTACTTTCGACTATATTGGCGCCCTGCTGGCAGCACTCATATTCCCTTTATTGCTGGTGCCGCATTTGGGTTTAATTCGTACGTCGCTGTTTTTCGGAATATTGAATATAGGGGTGGGGCTGTTTCTGGCCATTCAATTTGGAAAAGAAGTGCGCCGTGGCGGCATTATAAAAGGAATGGCCATTTTGTTATTATTTATAGAGATGGTGGCTTTTGTTTTTTCAGAGCGCATTATGAATTTCTCTGAAACGCTTACTTATAACGACCATGTAATATTTGCTACCTCATCGCCATATCAGCGCATTGTGCTTACCAAAAACAAACGCGAAATGCGGTTGTTCCTCAATGGCAACCTGCAGTTTAGTTCGGCCGATGAATACCGCTATCACGAAGCATTGATCCATCCTGGCTTGCAGGCCCTGCAGCAACCGCAAAAGGTGCTGGTGTTAGGCGGTGGGGATGGCCTCGCGGTTCGGGAAATATTAAAGTATCCTTCTATTACTTCGGTTACCCTGGTTGACCTTGATAAAAAGATGACGCAATTGTTTACAACGAATCATATTCTTACGCAGTTAAACAAAGGTTCGTTGAAAAATGCCAGGGTAAAAGTGTTGAACGAAGATGCTTTTCTGTTTTTAAAAAGCAATGCCAATCGTTACGATTTTATTGTGATCGATTTTCCCGATCCTTCCAACTTCTCTATAGGAAAATTATACTCCAATTCATTTTATCGCCTGTTATACCAGGCATTGGCCGATTCGGGTATGGCAGTTATTCAGTCTACCTCGCCTTACGTAGCGCCCAAATCATTCTGGTGTATCGATGAAACCATTCGATCGGTAGGGTTTCATACGGCGCCGTATCACAATCTGGTTCCTTCGTTTGGGGAATGGGGCTATATTCTGGCCTTTAAGCGAAACGATTATAAAGTACCAGTCAGCTACCTGCCGGGTATGCGATTTATAAACCCG
>CBIMFG010001059.1:0-2656 GCA_966243125.1 uncultured Niastella sp. | reverse complement strand
GGTAGTATGTATGTATTGCATTTTACAGGCATTACATATTCATACCAATACCGAACACTACATGCTCATTTTTTTGATTTCATCGGTAGTAGCGGTATTGCCGTTTACCATTGGTGGTTTAGGCGCCCGCGAAGTGGTATTTCTGTGGGGCGCGCATATTTTTGGCCTCGATCATACCGTATCAGTAATGGCCAGCCTGTTATTCTATGGCGCAACTGTTGCTTCTTCCCTGCCCGGATTACCTTTTATTTTTATAGATCCATTACAAACCAACAAGCCAAAACCTGCACCGCAACCGTATGCTACAACAATGGAATAATGTTCTGCTACAAGTACGCAACAACAAAATAACCTGGTTATTTCTTATTGCTGCTGTTTTGTTATTTACTGGTATTGGTTCCACACCCATGTATATATTGGATGAAGCCCGTAATGCCCAGGCTGCGCGGGAAATGATGGACCGTCATGACTTAATAGTACCCACTTTTAATGGGGAATTGCGCCCACATAAACCGCCGTTGCATTATTATTTTATGCAGCTGGCGTACCAGGCTTTTGGGATGAACGCATTTGCCGCCCGTTTTTTCTCCGCCGTGTTTGGCTGGTTAACGTTGTGGATCACCTGGTACTTTACCCGGCGGTTTGTAAGTTATGGCACCGCCATTTGGTCGGTGGCTGTGCTGTTGGTAAGCACCCATTTTTTGTTTGAGTTCCGCATGTCGGTACCCGACCCTTATCTCATCTTTTTTATAACGGCCGGCATTTTTTGTTTTTATGCCTATGCGCAGGAGCGAAAATTAAAATGGCTCATCTGTTCCGCCGTTGCTGCGGCACTGGCTACCCTGGCCAAGGGACCGGTGGCGCTGGCCTTACCGGGCGCGGTACTGGTGTGGTGGGCCCTTTCACAAAAGAAATACGACTTGCTGTTCTCCTGGAAAATGATCCTGTATTTCGCGGTGATTGCCGCGGTTTCCCTGCCCTGGTATGTGTTGGTGCACCAGGCTACCAAAGGTGAGTTTACCCGGGTGTTTTTCTTTGAACACAACTTCAACCGCTTTGGCGAGCCTATGGAAGGTCATGGTGGTTTGTTTATAATGGTGCCCCTGTTTGTGTTGCTGGGCTTATTGCCGGTTTCTGTTTTCATTGGGGAACTGGTTAAAAAAACAAAGTCGTTCCATACCAACCCGTTCATTAGAATGAGTATGTATGTAACGGTGGTATTCATTGTTTTTTTCAGTGTATCGGGCACTAAACTGCCCAACTACCCCATGCCCTGTTACCCGTTTGTAGCTATCCTGTTTGGCTATTTCATTAACAAAGTAATAACCGGGCAAAACCAGGTAAAGCAATATCCTTTATTGATCTTACTCGGATTGAACGTGCTGTTATTAGCCGCAGCCTGGATTGGATTGGGGCTTGAAACCGCTACAGTGGCGTTTCGTGGCTGGTCGCTGTTGTTTGTAATACCGGTGATTACTGCGGCTGCCAGTTGGTGGTTCTTTAAAAAAGAAGGGTTGAAAAAAGCTATGCATATGATCATTGCCGGTTATTCGGTTTTTAACCTGTTGTTCCTGGCCATTGGTTACCCGGCTGTTTACAAACACAATCCGGTAACTAAAACAGTGCCGCTGTTAAAGGCAGATGAACAGGTGTATTCGTATAAAATATACAATCCGGCGTTTAATTTTTATTTGAATAAAAGTATTCAGGTGCTGGATGATTCCGCAGCGGTAATACGCGTTTTAACCGCCCATCCGCAAGCTGTTATTATCTCCCGCGAAAGTTTGTTACCCGAACTGGAAACAGTACCCTATAAACTGCTGGCAAAAGAACGTGATCTGTTTGAGACTGCTACCACGGTGCTTATTAGTGGGAAGTAATATTTGAAGTAGGAAGTAGGAAGCTCGCGAATTGTTGACAAGTTAACCAGTTAACCAGTTTAACTGATCAACTGATCAACTGGTTAACTGATCAACTGGTCAACTGGTTAACTTGTCAACTTGTCAACGCTATCAACTTGTCAACGCTATCAACTTGTCAACTACTGAATCCCTTTATACTTATTACTGATATAAGTCGTACTAAAGTTACCCAGGTTCTTGAAATAAGCACTGGCAAGATGCGCAGGGTCTGTTGCCAGCTCACCACCCCCAGGGCTGTCATTGCCATCATCCCAGGCCCAGGGCGCATTGGCGTTTCCATCGCCATAGGAGCTTAAAAAGCCACCACCAGGGCTGGAAAACAATTGGGTATTGGTGCGTTGATCCCACAAGCTACCGGCTTCAAATACATCAACCAGTTTGTATTTCACATCGCGGTCATCGGCATTGGATGGTTGCTCAGCAACCGTGGCGCTGGGGAAGTATTTAATGCCATCGCCATCAATAGCAAAATAAGGCCAGGCTTTCAGGGCATGCCCTTTGGCTTCCTGAGCGGTAACCGGGTGCATTTCGCCGTTGTACGACTCCATGCTCAACGTTCCGTCTATTGTTTCCTGATTGGCCTGTAAGGGGCTTCCTGCGGGAACAAAAGAATAGAAATCTGAATGCACGGTGGTTACCATGCCTTGCAGGTTACCATAAGTGGAACCATCTTTTTGAATGATGACCATCAACCCTTCCATATCATTTTCATGTTGATCTAAATAATACAGGAA
>CBIMFG010001058.1:0-2662 GCA_966243125.1 uncultured Niastella sp. | reverse complement strand
GAAACAGAACTGATCCCTCTAGGTCATCGAAGGATCGCTTATTGCTTGTCATCCCGGACTTGTTCCTGCACAATGACAAACAGAGATCCCCCGGACAAGCCGGGGGATGACAAATAACATGCGCATGGAGCCATTTATGCGGCCTTACTTACTTTTTCGATGGTGATAGTCTCGCCATCAACGTCGCCGGTCACTTCTACTTTGTCGCCAACAAAATCACTTAATTTTTCAGGGTTGCTGATGGAATATACTTTTTCCCCTACTACTAAAACGGGTTTGTGTCCGCCTTTCACACACTTCTTTGCGCAATCAGCGTGGCCGGGACCACTTTTCTTACCGCAATGATCGTCACCAACGTATCCAGTGACTTTAATAGGGTCTCCCGCAAATACACTTGCTGAAATAAGGAGTAAGGCTGCAAGGAAAATATTTTTCATAATAATCAATTGATGAGATGAATGATATCCCTAAGTTATCAAAATGCCGGCAACTTTGAGCGAACCATTTTCCAGAATATCATCGAAATTTTTTGACACAATTCAATTTAGCCCATTCCTTACAGCCTTAAACCCTTAAACCCTCTAACATATAGGCCGGCACGGCCATACCGACGCTAGCCGTAGTACTTCTGCCGGCGCTTTGACGATCTACTTCCTATTTTACTCCCCGAGTAATTGATGAGGCTTTTTGGTTTACTTCAAAGTCAACCGAAGAAACATTCGTTACGAAAGGTCTGCTTACTACTGCTTTTACCAGATCAGAGTGCATAAAGTCTTCCATCGCTTTTTTATTTTCCCATAAATAGAAACCGCCAAAAGTATTTTTTTCTTCGTCTGCCAACCACACTTTTGAAATAAGGCCTTTTACATTCGCTAAAATCGGTGCATCTGGTTCTACCATTTGCTTAAGATATTCAGGTTGAGAAATATCCTTTAATTGATATGTGATTAATTGCGCTTGCATTGTCTATTTTTTTAAGTTAATAATGTTGTTGAAGTAAAAATGCCATTGAATGTGCTTCATTTAAAAAGAAACAAAGTCTTCAGTAAGGTCAATACACTGAATCCCGTTTTTTACTGAATGCGTTTTACCCTATAACTACCAGTAAGCGAAAAAGATTCTGCTGTTTCAGTCGATGGGAAAGTTTTAATCACGCCGGAGATAGTTCCTTCAATATAACCTCCCACAGCTTCATATTTTGTAATCACGGTAGTAGGGTATGGATAACCTGGATCATAAGACATTCCACCTGCCTGATAATTATAAGATCCATTTTCAACAATAAGAATAGCCATGGGATAGCTGCCAGGTGAAGCAATCCCGCCGAATATCATTCCTTCAATTGTAGTGTCGGAATTCAGTAGCTGCCCGCCCATTATGAATGTATAAGAG
The DNA here is from genome assembly GCA_966243125.1 of uncultured Niastella sp. Taxonomy (GTDB): domain Bacteria; phylum Bacteroidota; class Bacteroidia; order Chitinophagales; family Chitinophagaceae; genus Niastella. The sequence continues at coordinate 1,270 of CBIMFG010001058.1, read as the reverse complement.
CCCTCCTCAAAAGATTGCCTTATCAGGGAAGATGGCCAGGAATAATTCCTATCGCCATTTATGGTCAATCTTAAATATTGAGTGGTATCTGCAGAAACGCAATCATCATTTACTACATGCACATTAACGCTCGCATCGCTGCTAAAGGGGCCTATATAGTCAGCGAAAACATTTTTACCACAGTCATTAAACACCTGAACTAACAGTTCTTCGTTGGCGGGTACTGATCCATCTACGGTTCCAGTGCTGTCAGTATAGCCGTTAGTTGAGGAAGAATCGGACCGGGTTATCGTAACCAGTTTATTCCTGTACACGAATCCTGTATCTATTGTAACAATTAACCGAAGATTAATCATTGCGCCGGCGATATTACCTACGCTCCAAAATGAAAGATGACTCACCTCACCGACATAAACATTCCCCACCCTGGTTGCAGTCCCTTCACGATTCCACCAACCTTTTGACTCATCAAAATACCAAAGTGGTATAGAGGAGGGAGCATCACCCTGCAAATCGGGAGGAATGGGTAATCTAACGGCGGCTTTTACGCCCTGGGCCAATTGAAGCTTATTGCCTGATGCATCATTCAATTCAACTGCAATCACGCCGAATGACTGAAGAATCCCTTGTTGATTTGAAGCGTTTGCACCTGTCAATATTCCGGGAACACTTTCGCTAAAATTTTGATCGGTTGAATTTAAGAAAACTGTCGAAACGAAAACATCTCCGGTGTATGGATTACCGGTAGATGCAGTTGCAAATCCGCCAGTGAAACTTATAGAACCCCCACCAGTTATAGAAACCTCGCCGCCAGAGGATGCCGATATTGTCGCGGGAGCCGGCTTAGGAATCAGCTGAATTTTTACATCATTAACTTTGTTATTCGTTGATGGGAAACTTTTTGAACCTTGAAAATATCCTTCTTTGGTAACCTTCATTACAACCGAGTCGGAAATGAACTGAACCTTTGTAAGAAAAAACTTCCCATTCGCATCAGTGATTGATGTGTCTGTTCCGCCAGTTACAGTTGCGTTCCCCACGGGCGTATTGTTCAAATCGGTTATGATGCCGGAAACAGCTCCATCTCCTTTACCAGGCGCATAAGGCTGCATTTCGTTATCCTTCGTGCATGAAATAAGATACAACAGTGTAATTGCAATGTACCCTGCAAGCTTTTTAATTTTCATAAACAGTTTTTTAAAAATGTTTGGCTCGCCAATACTTCCAACCGGACAGTATTTCCATTGCAGTTCAATTTTACAATCCCCGG
>CBIMFG010001057.1:0-2662 GCA_966243125.1 uncultured Niastella sp. | reverse complement strand
GCGGCGGTTTGGGCAAACAGGGATATAGGAAAAACCAGCAAACAGGCCGTCACTACTTGTTTATACACGTGTAACATGTAAGGTCTTATTTTTTTGAAAGGCTTATTGATTCTTTATACAGGGGAAAAAGATGTTCCAGCACTTCATTCCAGGCTTTAAAATGATCGGCGGTCAGCAACAGGTGATCGTTATAAAATTCCTGGGTAAGTATAATGTTGTTCCCTTTTTGCTCGTAGTTCAGCGAAAAGCCCCAAACATCGTTTTTAAACGACTGGCTTTTCGGCAAATAGCTTACCGAATAGCCTTCGGGGATGGCGAGCACGGTTACATATTTTTTCACAAACCGGTAATCGTATTCCACCGGCATTGTACGGCGCGGATAGTCGATCTCCTGGTGCTCATATAATTTCAGCAGGTTTATATTCAAATACCACTCATCGCCAATTTTACGGGCATAGTCCTGCAATTCGAATTTACCGGTAAGGGTAACCTTGTTCTTATCGCTCAGGTCGCCCACTTCATAGCTGGTTAATTGAAATTTGTTGGAGCCGCGGGCAAACCGGCCGCGCATGTATTTGTCTTTTTCTTTTCCGTTCACATACAACATGGCGCCGTGCATATTCATGGAATAATAACCGGTCATGCTCATATTAATACGGCCGGTAATTCCCTTTTCGGTCAACTGCATAAAACAGCTATCCACCAGCTGACTGGTTTCTTTGGCTGGTGATGGCACTCGTACAATGTCGTATGTAGAGCCCATGGCAATCAGCGCTTCTTTATCTTGAATGTGTGAAGAGGGGATGCCAAACACACAGGTTGGGTCGGTACCATCGAGGAAGATAAACTCGCCTTTTTTCAATTGTATGGCGCAGATCATGTGGTTATCTACAATGGGCAAAGGTGTTTCCCGGTAGGTATAGGGCAGCGAGCGGGTACCTATCCACGTATAATAAGCAGGTACACCGGCGGTATTCAACATCATGGTGAGTATACTGCTCATATCCTTACAATCGCCAAAACGGCGGCTGCAAACAAAATTGGCATCGCGGGGCACAAAGCCTTCCATGCCATCTTCAAAAGCCACGTATTTTATATTGTCCTGCACCCAGCTGTATATGCGCCGGGCTTTTTGCTCGGTATCGGTAATACCGGTGGTAAGCGAGTCAACCAGGCGTTTCAGTTCAGGACCGGCTTCTTTATTAAGACCCCTTAAAAAACTGCTGTTCAGTTTATACAGGTCGTTGGTGTCTGACAGGTATTTTATCTCATCGCCATTGTCGTTTTTATACTTCTCAATATAAAAAACAACATGCGGGGTATACCAGGCGGCGCCAGGTGCATCGTCATAATCTTTTTCGGCCGGCTGGTCGTTTACTTGAAATGTATAAGTAGTCTCCCCGCCTCTGCTGTCCTGCGTAACTTTTATCTTATCGGTATCCTGTCCTTTCAGAATGTATTTAACGGTAACATCTTTGGGAAAAGAGATCTTCAATTCATCGTTCACCACCGGAATGTGACGGCCAAAATAGTGGGGCGAAAGCAGGTATGGTTTCTTATGAACGATCTGCAGGTTCAGGTTACCTGTGGCGCCCTGCCCAATGGCAGGAAAGTCGAACATAGTTTCCTGCACATCATCGTAAAATACTCCGTCTGACTGGCTGCTGCTGGTTTTAAAATTGGTTACTTTTATTTTCTTGTTATCGGCGGTTTGCGTATACGCTTCGTACTCTTTTACCTCGTGAAAACTGCTATGGGAAAAACCATAGCGGCCCAGGTAGGCAGCTGCGTTAGCCGAGAGGTACATCAGCTGCTGGTTTTCCTTACTCTCCACATAAGGCTGGCCATCTTTGATCCTGATCTTATATTGCGCCGATGAATGCAGCATAACCGCCTCATCGCCCGGAAAACGCTTTTTTAGTTCTTCAATGTTTTGGGCAAGTGTTGTACAACACCATCCCAGTGCGGTTGCCAATAACAACCCTTTTAATCCTTTTTCATTACTCATTGTACGCTCAATAATTGTCCGTAATAATAGGTTCTAATTGCTTTTAACTTTCCATTGTCATCAAAATAGCGCACCTCTCCATGGTTCACGCCATTGTAGTAACTTCCTTCTTCTACCTGTATTCCTTTTGCATTGTATTCCCTGGTAATTCCATGCAGGTTATCGTGCAGGAAATTGAAGACAGAACGCTGGGTACCGTCGGCATAGTATTCTTTTACAGCGCCTTCGGAATGGCCATAGTTTTCCATATTCTCCTGTATCAGCTTACCATTGGGGTAATAGAATTTGTACAGCCCGTTCGGCTCATCATCTACATATAAAACGTCAAGAGCTACATTCCCATTCGGGTATAATGGGTTGAACCGGCCGTTTCCTGATAACATGGGTATTTCGGGTACCAATTCATTGTTTTTGCCCGGATAACTATAGCCAACCCACAGGTCTTCTTCATATCGCATTTGATACAACAACGCGCCTTCATTTGTATACTTCTTAACAAAGCCCTGCCGTTCGCCGTTCACATAATCAATTTCTGTATCTTTATTACCATCCTTGAAGTAATAGGTTCGTTTTCCATGCAACAGCCCCGATTTGTATTCTTCTACCCTTGACAATTTGCCATCCTCCCGGTAATACTTCCAGGTACCTACTTTA
>CBIMFG010001056.1:0-2664 GCA_966243125.1 uncultured Niastella sp. | reverse complement strand
TGATAGGCGGGATCTCTATACAATGGCTTATCAGCTTTACCATCATTTTTTTCGCCCCAGAACTCGAGATAGCCGTTTGAAGGCAATACGCCGCTGGATACGGATGGGTAAAATGGCACTCGCTCCCCATTGCGCCACAACTCCAGGTTTTGCACCTGGGCATTACCAATACCCACATTATCAAGCAACGACTTTGGAATACGGTATACCCCATCTGCCTTTAGCCTTATCTTGTAATAGGTTTGGCTGTAGTTGATCCATTCATTATTGTATTGCTGGCTATAAGCGGCAAAGCCCGCCACCAACAGTAACAGGGTTAAAATCTTCCTCATAGTTATACAAGTTTCAGATTCCTTTCAATAGGGTCGTTTACTTTTTGTTTCCCTTTTTAACCAGGTCCAGTCTTAAAGAAAATACATGGGTATATAACGGATTCGATTGATTGGCGAGATTGGTAAAAGCATAATCGATCAACACATTCGATAACCTGAAACCGGCGCCCACAGCGGGTTGATAGATCCATACTTTCTTCGTATTGGTGATGTCGTCATCATCCAATGCCCTTTGAAAATTGTTGATACCGGCCCGCACAAAAAACACGTTCTTCCAGGATGCTTCCAGCCCCAGCTTGGGATCAAGGCTCACTACGCTGGAGCTGATCACGGTATTACGACGACCATCAAACGTGAGGTCGAAATTGGCCTCCGCCATCAGGTTCAGGTTCTTATTCAGCTTAAAATTATAATTACCACCCACTATTAATTTAGGGGCGGTTAACTCGGTTGATTTACTGGGGATATCGTTGCCGGTATAATAAAACACTTCCCGCATTTTCTCAGGCAGGCTGTACGACCAGGCATTGAAGGTAGTAGTTACATCACGGGCCATAATACCCACTTTCCATTTGGCGTTCACGATTTGAATGCCCGCATCAAAACCAAAGCCCCAGGCCGTGGCCAAATCGCCCGCTTTGCGATGAATGATCTTGGCATTGATGCCCCCGCTGATCTTACTTTTACCGGTTGTTTTTATGGGCTGGGCCAGAGAAAACAGGAAGGCGTAGTCGGCAGACGAAAAAGTGGTGATATTGCTGAAATTGATTGAACCATCAGGTTCAACCAGAAAAACGGTATTAGGAATGTCATCTACGGCAAACCGTAAAATCGACAGGCCTAACACCCGTTTATTATCTTTTAACGGTATGGCCAAACTGCCGTAATCGTATTTTCCAATCCCGGCAAAATACTCGGCATGCATTAAATTTAGCTGGGGATTGTCCTTCACATTTACCAATCCTGCAGGGTTCCAGTAACCAGCTGTACCGTCACTAACCGATGCTACCTGCGCACTGGCCATAGCCAAACCGCGGGCACCTGCCCCAATATTCAAAAACTCATTAGAATATTTACGAAACTGCGCATAGGAAACATGCTGTAGCAATAATACAGACAGGGTAACGTAAAAACGGGTCCTTTTCATTGATCCAATTTTCGAAATAAGCAACTTGTTGATTAGACTATTTCTTTAGGATATTGGCTGCACCCGTGGCAAAGTGAAACTTTAATTGTATTGGCAAAGAGCCGCTTTAAAACAGGGTCGGGGCCAATATAAACAAACGTTTTTACAATTAAAATATTGCATCTTTCAGCCAAAGTTCCGGTAATCCTTACATTTGCATAAATCATTGATTTACTACATAAAATCAACTATTAATTACCGGAGAAATATGTAGGAATACGCAAAGTAAGCCCATTGGGTTGGCAATGCGAAAACAATTTATTACTCCTTTAATGTCAATATAATATGAACCTGGTAGCAGAACTAAAATGGCGGGGTATGATACAGGATATTATGCCCGGAACCGAAGATCAGCTGAACAAAGAAATGACCACCGGCTATATCGGCTTCGACCCCACTTCGGATAGTCTTCATATTGGGAGCCTCGTACCTATCTTGTTACTGGTACATATGCAACGGGCGGGTCATAAGCCCATTGCACTGGTGGGTGGCGCTACCGGCATGATAGGCGATCCCAGTGGCAAAAGCGAGGAAAGGAACTTTTTAAGTGAGGAACAACTGCAAAAAAACCTGGATGGTATAAAAAACCAGTTGATGCAATTCCTTGATTTTGATGCTTCCAAACCAAACGCGGCCGAAATGGCCAATAACTACGACTGGTTCAAAGACATCTCGTTCATTCAATTCCTGCGAGATGCAGGTAAGCATATCACCGTTAACTATATGATGGCCAAGGATAGTGTGCGTAAGCGCATTGAGGGCGATAGCGGTATCAGTTACACCGAGTTTGCATACCAGTTAATGCAGGGCTACGATTTTTACTGGTTGTACCAGCATAAAAAATGCAAACTGCAAATGGGTGGCAGCGACCAGTGGGGCAACATAACTACCGGCACCGAATTCATTCGGCGTAAGGCTGGTGGAGAAGCATTTGCGCTTACCTGTCCGTTGTTAACCAAGGCCGATGGCGGTAAATTCGGCAAAAGCGAAAAAGGCAATGTATGGCTGTCGCCAGAAAAGACCTCACCCTACGAGTTTTACCAGTTCTGGCTAAACGCCGCCGATGCAGATGCAGAAAAATGGATAAAGATCTTTACGTTCCTTTCCCGGGAGACGGTTGAGCAACTCATTGAAGAACACCGTAAA
>CBIMFG010001055.1:0-2666 GCA_966243125.1 uncultured Niastella sp. | reverse complement strand
ACTCACCACTCACTACTCACTTTATCTCCACCTCCACTCCATCATTCCAATGTTTGTATTCAGGTGTATAGTATAAGTAAGTATTGCTGGCCTTTCCTTTATAGGTACCCGCTATTTCTGCTTTAAGGTCCAGCCTGATGGTTTTGGTTTCATTGGGTGCAAAACCCATCCAGTACAACACCAGGTAATTATCGAAGATCTCATAATAGGCTACCTGGTTCTTTTCCATGATCTCTTTTAACTGCCAGGGTTGAACCGATAAACCGGCCGGGATGCCTATTTTAGCCACGGCCATTGGTTGTAAACTGGTTTTATTATTTGTAACCGAAATATCCATCCGCATGGTTTCACCCACCTTTGTTTGCGTAGCTGCTAACCGGGTAGCCAGGGTTAATTCTGCTTTTTCACTATTGGGTGGCGTAAATGTATTATACGATACCTGCAGATTATAAGGGATAGCATTGCCTTTTTCCTGGTATTGAATACCAAACTCGTTCTTTCCTTCCTGTACAACAGCCGATAAAGTACTGTCGGCCATGGCTTCAGTATTGTTCATTGTAAACGTGATCTGTGGGTTTTCACTTAAACGGCCTGTGAGTTTTGAATATGCAACAATCGCCTGCAAGGCCATTACGGTAGCCTGGGTTGATCCATAGCCGTAATACGATTTTTCACCCAGGATCTTTGTGATCAGATTGGCTACAGCCCCGGCCTCCCCCCACCCCCCTCCAGTGGAGGGGGAGCTCGCACCCCGCATTAAAGCCAGGGCATACAACGAGGCCGTTTCCACACGCAGGGAGGCATCTCTTGAGTTTACTACACTGGTTTCTGCTTTCAAGTCCTTCTTTTGAGAAAGAGCATCCATCAGGGTTTGGTAATCTTTTTCCCGTTTCATATTCGAGGCGGCTATCGCCATCATGGCCAGTTGATATCCATCATTGCTTTCCAGCGCTTTTTTTACAGCCGTTTCATATTCCAGAGCAATCTCATTGCCAATACCTGCCTGCGTTAAAGCGTATACAATGTACGTGTTAGCTATTTTATTGGGTACAGAAGCAAAGGCATCATACCCACCGGTTGATAAGGAAAATGAACCCTTGCCATCGCGACGGCCAAGCAGGAATTTTTTTGTTCTTTCCAGCATATGTTTGTCAACGTTAATAAACTCCTGCATATCGGTAAACTCCAACAATCCATAAGCTGTTAACGCCTCATGCGGCGGCGTTTTACCAAACCATTCAAATCCATTCATGGGGGTTTCAAAACCAATCAACCGCTTATAGCCGCTTTCAATATAACTAAGCGCTTTCTCTTCAAGAGCCTTATTTGATTTGCCCGATTCACGCAGGTACTTCAGCACAAAAATGTTCGGATAGGTGGTGGAAGAGGTTTGTTCAAAACAACCATAAGGTTCGCGCAGCATCGACTCTATGCCATCGAGCAATTGACCTTCCAGCGTTTTAAACAATTTCAGTTGTGCGTGTATACTACCGGGTATTACTTTTGAAACGGAAAATTCATGTTTACCACTCCGGTTACCCGAAAATGTTTCAATAACCGGGAAGCCTTTTTCTGCCGCGGTAATGGGCAAGGTAACCGTTTCTGTTTTCAGATCGGTTTCTACTATAAACTGTATTTTTCCATCGGTAACCGCAGTAGCAGTTACGGGTATCAGCAACTGGCGCGAACTATCTGCCGGCAATAAAATGCTATTGGTGAAGCCTGAGGTTTGCATGGTGGGCGGCAATACCAATCTTACCCGGGCTGCTACCTCCTGTATGCGGTTATTTTTTATTACCAACGGAATAAGCGCTTTATCACCCACGGTTAAATAAGGCGGTATTTTCGCATCCACCGCCAGCGCATTTTGCGTTACATAGGTATGTTCGGCGCGGCCTGCCTTTCCATTATAGCCAATGCCTTCGGCAATAGCCCTGAAAGTAGTGGCAGCATCAGAATTGTAGAATTGTACCTGAGCGGTACCTGTTTTATCGGTTTGAATCACCGGGTTCCAATATATAGTTTCCCTGAAATCGGTGCGCTCCTGTGGTTCGGTTGACAAATATTTAGGTGCATAAAACCGGCGGGCTACAGTGTAAGCAGGGCCGTTACTGGTTTGCACAGCTTCGGAAGCATAATAATATTTCTCCCCAAAATTAATTTGCCATCCGGGCAACCGCATTTTTTTGGTATCAATGATAATTACGCCATAAGCAGCACGGCTTCCATAAACAGCTACAGCAGCCGCATCTTTCAAAACTATGATCGACTCTATTTCTCCGGCATTCAATTCGTTTATCCGGTAATTATCCATTGGTACACCATCTACTACAATCAACGGATCAATGGTATTTGCCAGGGAACGGCTACCACGGATCCTGATTTTTTCTGCATCCAAAGGATTAGCCTGATGCAGCACCGACAATCCTGGTACCTTGCCCATTAAGGTGTTGGCAAGATAAGGTCCCCGGAACTCATCAACCTTTAGCGTAGCAACACTGCCGGTAAGCGTCTTCTTTGCCATGGTACCATAACCAACCACCACCACATCACTCAACTCGCCGCCCCCCATTATACCCAATTCAACAGCATGATCATTTCTCAATGCCTTACGTACTGGTGGTATTGCCAGCAATGGCTGTTTCCCCTCCACAGCTACCTGCCTG
>CBIMFG010001054.1:0-2666 GCA_966243125.1 uncultured Niastella sp. | reverse complement strand
CGCGGCAACGCCCTTAGCTTAGAACACAGAACTAAGAACACAGAACTAAGAACATAGAACTCTGAACCTGGAACCTGAAACTTGAAACCTGAAACGGTTAAGCTATAAGCCGTAAGCCGTTGCGGCCAGGATGTATTTGCTTGAAGCTTACAGCTTATAGCCTGAAGCTAAAAAAAAAGGCCACCCATGAACATGTCGGATGGCCCCTCCCCTCCGGGTTACCGGGAATCTATGGGATGAAGCAGAACCTTAACAACACAATCGTGCTGCCTTAACAATATGTTACTTGATCTTTTTGTCTTTCAGGTATTGCGTAAACACTAAGTGTATTATTTTCATATAGTCTACACCAAAAAACGAACTGATGCTAACGATCTCCTGCACGGTAAGGTCATCAACTTCTTTTGTAAGACGGGTTATTCGTGGATTATTGGTATGAAGAAATTTACCCAGCGGACTCTTGGGCATGTAATTGAAGATTTGCCTGAATTCGGTTATATGTCCGGTTTCGATCATGAACTTGATGCTTTCATATCGCTTATCCATACTCATTGTTCAAAATAAAAAAGAAATAGTGATTAAATTGCGAAAATCACCGTTTCGTAGTTTAATTGTTCTCAACGAATATAGCTTTGTTCCATTCTGTACTTTTACCGGGCCGTTTTCTTACCAGGCCGGGTTCTTTTGTTCTCATCCTGCAAAGCCAGGTTCACCAGCACTTTTGTTTCAACGCCTATGGCCTTGGCTATTTTTGATAGTTCTATTAACTTAAATGCAAGCGGGTCTCTCATAAGCCGGGTAAAGCGGTTGTTGTTGGTCTTTAGCTCACGGCTCACCACCGACTTGGGTATATATTCGAAGATCTGGGCAATCGTTTTAACGTCTCCCTTTTCAATAAACAAACGGGCAATATTATAGCGATTATCTTTCTCCATGATGTCAAAACTCCTGATATTGTTTCATACTAAAGCATAATAGTACGATCGCGAATTAAGAAAGTACAATACATCCGAATATGCTTATCAACTGTATTTTTTATTATTGAAACCGTACTTTTTCGGGACACTGCAAGGCATTCAAACTGAAAACTATAAGCACATAACGAAGCAGGCAAATTGAGCGTGATCATTTTTTTGAAAACCGCCTGACGACAAATGCGCCACCAGCGCCACCACCCCAATACATTTAAAATAAGCCGCAATTGAGCCAAGCCAGGAAATTATACTATTTTTATTTTATGATCGTCCGTAGTAAAAGCCTGATTTTGTTTATTTTACTTGTACTCCTTTCCCCTTTTTGCATGGCCCAGAAATGGCGTACACAAACCGACAGCCTGTTGCTGGCTTATAAAAAGGCTACTACCCCACCACAAAAAGTAAAACTGCTTACAGACGCCGCCACTATTTTTCTGTTACAAAACCCCGATACCGCCCTTTTATTGAGCAGTGAAGCCGAGGCTATTGCCGAAAGCAACGGTAACGATACGTCGCGTGCCATGGCCTATGCCGCCAAAAGCGCCGCCTACCTCATAAAAGATAATGACGCCATGATCGTGGAATATGCGTTAAAGGGATTAAAGCTGAGCGAACACACGCCCTTACCGCCCGATGTACTGGCCGCCTTAACCCGAAAACTGGGGTTTGTATACCGGAATACCAACCGCTTTACCGAGTCAATAGACGCCTACAAAAAAGCGCTGGCTTATAGCACCCAATCGCACAACCTGTACGATATGGCCACCACCAGCAGCAACATCGGCAACATTTACAACAGCTCCAACAAACACGACAGCGCGCTTATATATCACCTCAAAACCATAGAGGTGGCCCGTAAGGCAAACTTTACAGATATCATTGTTCGGTCGTACATGCAGCTCATTAATTCCTACAATGGCTTGAAACAATACTCCAAAGCATTTCAGGCAGTGGCCGATATGCAGCCTTACTTAAGCGACCCCGAAGTAACGCAGGTTACCAAAGGACTGGTGTATACCGTTATTGCCAGTTTGGATATGCGCCATGGCTCCCCACAACACGCCCTGGCAGCACAGTACCTCGATAGCATGAAGCATTTGATAACGCTTACCTCGCCCGGCAAAGAAAACCTTATCAACTATTACCTTAACCGGTCGTTGTTGGAGTTTAGTTTGAACCATTTTGACTCCGCATCAACTGCGCTTGACAAATACAACGAGCTAAAAAAGACCCGCGACGATGAGATCATCAGCGGTCATGCCCAGGAACTGGCCACCCGCTATGAAACGGGTAAAAAAGATGCGCAAATAAAAGACCTGGACCAGCAGAACCGCCTGCGAAAAAAATTATTGTTAGGTTCCTTCACGGCATCGGCCATCTTTTTGGCCATGTTGTTTTGGGTATGGGAGCAGAATAAAAAAATAAAGAAGCAGGAAGGACATTTAAATTACTTAATGAAAGAGCTGCATCACCGGGTTAAGAACAACCTGCAGATCGTAAGCAGCCTGTTGAACCTGCAAAGCGGCAGGATCGACGACCCTGCTGCGCAGAAAGCCCTGATGGAAGGCCAGCACCGGATTGAAGCCATGAGCCTCATACACCAGAAGCTTTATCAAACAAAAACAAGCAGCCGGGTAAACATACAGGAGTTTATTGCCGAACTATCGGAGAACCTGATGCACGCTTATGGTT
>CBIMFG010001053.1:0-2666 GCA_966243125.1 uncultured Niastella sp. | reverse complement strand
GATCAATATTGTGTTTGATAGCGAGCTGTTGAAGAAGTGTACGGTTACAGCCGATCTTTCCAATGAACCGTTTTACCAGAAGTTAAGCCTGATCTGCAGCGCCATTGACGCCCATTATGAATTAATTGATGGGCAGGTAGTGATAGAGTCAACAGGATGTAAATAGTGAGTAGTGAGTGGTGAGTAGTGAGTGCCTCGTCGCGGCCAGAATAGAATAATAATTTATAGTTATCGATAAACACGCCAATATGATCAAGTTACCACCCTGAACAGGGGTAAAAAAAGAACCCTGACATTGTTCGCACCAACGCCAGGGTATTGATTAAAACGATTTGCTTTAACCAACTAATAGTACAAAATTATGAAAAAAGTACTCGTTAACCAGTTAATCTACCGGTTTATGAGAATAGGATTGCTGCCATTACTCTTGATCACCGGCTTTGCCGGTATGATGTATGCCCGTCCGGTACACGGACAGGAGGTGCTGAACCAGCGTATTAATCTGGTTGCAGACAACAAAGAAGTTAAAACGGTGCTGAACGAGATCAGCCGCCTTACCGATCTCAAATTCGTGTACAGCTCCCAACGCATTCCGGTGCGCCAGAAAATATCGCTGGCTGCCCGCAACCAACGCCTGGGCGATGTGCTGGAGGTATGTTTATCGCCATTGAACATTTTATATTTCGTATCGGGCAACCAGATCGTGCTCATGCGCAAAGGTGAAGCTTATAACCTGACGATGTACCTTTCCGATGATCCCCGAAAGTTTTTGCCGGAAGAAGCCCCGGCCAAAAACATAACCGGTACCGTTACCGACGATAGCGGCACGCCGTTGAACGGCGTATCGGTAGTTGTACGGGGCACCAACAGGGGTACAAGCACCAATGAAAAAGGTGTTTTTGCAATCACTGCCGATGCAGGTGAAGTATTGTCATTTTCCATGGTAGGCTACAAAGAGTATACTGTAAAGGTGGGCGATGAAACCAACCTTACGGTGAAATTAGCAGCCGAAACCATCAACATGAATGAAGTGATCATTGTAGGGTATGGTACCCAGCGAAAAAGCACGTTAACCGGGGCCATTGCATCGGTGAACAACAAAACCATTACCTCTTTACCGGTGCCCAGCGTAGAGCAGGCATTACAGGGCCGGGTTGCCGGTTTAACAGTTACCAATAACGGCGAGCCGGGCACATCGCCTATTGTGCGCATCCGCGGGGTAAGTTCCATCAACTTTGCATCAGACCCATTATATGTGATAGACGGTTTTCCTACGGGTAACCTGATGCATTTCGACAGCCGTGATATTGAATCGGTAGAAGTGCTGAAAGATGCCAGCGCGGCCGCCATTTATGGTTCGCGTGCTACCAATGGCGTTATCCTGATCACTACCAAAAAAGGTAAAAAGAACGGCAAACTTACCGTTAACCTGGATTCGTATATAGGCACGCAAAAAGCCTGGAAAACGATCGATCTGTTGAACACAAACCAATACCTGCAGTACGAACGCATGCTCAACGGCAATGCCGCTATAAATCCACCCCCACGCCTGGAGCCCAATAATTTCAATCAACCTATATATGCAGGCGCTACCCAAACGTATGCACAAACGAATACCGATTGGCAGGATGCGTATTTCAAAACCGGCTTGCTTACCCAGCACAACCTGTCGGTTAGCGGTGGTAACGATGTGTCGCGCTTTTATTCTTCAACCGGCTATTTCAAGCAGGACGGTATTGCCCAGGGCGTATATTACGAACGTGGAAATTTCCGCATCAACAGTGAGCATCGCATCAGCAAGGTGTTCACTTTTGGCGAGAACCTGTTTACGAGCTACAGCAAGAACCGCTATGATAACACCGGTACCAGTAACCGTACGCGTTTGGTGAATGTGATACGCGAACTGCCTTATTTGCCCGTGCACGATCCTACCACCAACGGCGGATACCGGGATGCAGAGAACAGTGTAGACGGCGCTGACCCTACCAACCCGGTGATGGATGCTTTACTGCTGGGCGAGGCCTATAAAAAAACATTGAAATTACTGGGTACGGCATATGTAGATGTGAATTTCACCAGCTGGCTGAAGTTCCGCTCCACCTTTGGTGTAGATCATGTGAACTTATTTCAGCATCAGTTCAGGCCCATTTATAACAGTAAGGGTCGCGGCGAAACACAGTCGCGTATAGAAGATGTGCGCACCACTTTAACTACCACCCTGTTCACCGAACAGTTGAGCTTCGATAAATCATTCAACAACCATCACCTGGCAGCCACAGCGGTGTATGAACAACAGGGCACCCGTAGTTTTGGTGAACAAATGATCGGTTTTCAAAGCACCAACAATTACCAGACCCTGTTTGGCGCCACCAATGTAAGCGCCTTCAGCACCCAAAGCGAGAACCTGCTGATCTCTTATGTTGGCCGTGTCAATTATGAATATGCCGGCAAGTACCTGTTAAGCGCAGCCATTCGCCGTGATGGATTAAGTGTATGGGCGCCCGGTAAAAAATTTGCCAACTTCCCTTCGGCTTCTGTAGGCTGGCGTATAGATCAGGAGGCGTTCATGCATAAGTTTGAAAAGATCTCTGAGTTGAAAGTACGTGTAGGCTGGGGCGAAACCGGTTTGAATGGTATAGGCATCTTTGGAAAACTGCCTAATTCAC
>CBIMFG010001052.1:0-2668 GCA_966243125.1 uncultured Niastella sp. | reverse complement strand
GTAAGGCCCGGTGCCTTTAAGCAGGTCGTTCTCTTCGCGCAGGTCAGATGCGACGACATTATTATTGCCATAGATCTTGCGCAGGGCCAGTGTTAATTCAACACCAATTTGGCCCGAAGCGCCAATTACGAGTATTCTTTCTCTAATCATTAAGAAACAACTGTTAGTTTTTGTAATAACCGCAAAAGAAAGAAAAAAACCAATATGCTGATCGGATAATTTGCTAATGTGCTAATGCACAGGTGGTGGCCTTGCGAATAGCTGCTTTATGATGAAAGATACTGAGTGCTATATGGTGGCTTAATTGATTGACTTTCATCGGCCTATTAGCATATTGGCAAATTAGCCCATTAGTTTACCTTTGCAACATGAAAAAAATGCTTACTGACCTTTTTGCAGGACAACAATACGATGCCACCAACTTCTTTTTGATTGCCGGCCCATGTGTGGTGGAAAGTGAAGAACTGTTGATGGAAGTAGGAGACAAGGTATCTACCATTTGCCGAAACCTGGGTATTCCCTACATATTTAAAGCTTCTTACCGTAAAGCCAACCGTACCAGCGCTTCATCTTTTACCGGCCTGGGCGATGAAAACGGATTACAATTGTTACAAAAAACAGGTAAAGCCTATAAAGTGCCTGTTACTACCGATATTCATGGGCATGATGAAGCGGCCATGGCGGCTAAATATGCCGACATTCTTCAAATACCCGCTTTCCTTTGCCGCCAAACCGATCTGCTGGTAGCTGCTGCTGAAACCGGTAAAATTGTGAATGTAAAAAAGGGGCAGTTTGTGAGCGGTCCTTCCATGAAGTTTGCCGTAGAAAAAATTGTAAAAGCCGGGAATGAAAATGTGATCCTTACCGAACGCGGAAACACCTTCGGTTATCAGGACCTTGTTGTTGACTACCGTAACATTCCCTGGATGAAAGAACATGGTGCACCCGTAGTAATGGATTGCACACACAGTTTGCAACAACCCAATCAAACAACAGGTGTTACCGGTGGTAACCCTCAATTGATAGGCACAATTGCCAGCGCTGCCATAGCTTCCGGCGCCGATGGATTATTTATTGAAACGCACCCCAACCCTGCAGTAGCCAAGAGCGATGGCGCTAACATGCTGCGCCTTGATTTACTGGAGAACTTATTACAAAAACTGGTGAAGATCAGGAAAGCAGTGGTGTAAGGTATAACGTATAAAGTATAAGGTTTAAGGTCGTTGAATTTTGAGGCTAATAATTAATCATGAATCTCAAAGCTCAACGACCTTATACTTTAAACCTTAAACTTTAATATTGGATTAAAAAACGGGGAGGCTCTAAATATTTTTTTGTTGTAAGTAATGCAGGGAAAATTGTACCGGACCTTCACTCTGCCTAACCTAATATGGTCATATCCCTATCTGCAAAAAGTAATATTTTTTAACATAGCAGTTTTAACATTTCAACAACAGTTAATCAGAGAGCTTTTTAGGGGTGAGCAGTTGACTGGGCAGTATACCAAACTCTTTTTTAAAGGCAATGGTGAAGTTGCTCAGGTTGCTATAACCTAACTCCATAGCCACTTCTTTTACCGAAAATTTACCCGTTAATAATTTATCCTGCGCTGCATGCATGCGGGCTTTTTGAAAGTATTCATAAATGGGAAAACTGTACATGGTCTTGAAATCCTTCTTCAGTTTTGATTCACTGATGGCGGCAATTTTGGCCAGTTGTTGTATAGAGGGCGGGGTTTGCAGTACATTCTTTGTTAGCAACCGTTCAATATGCATTACCCGGGCAATATCTTCATGTGTAAGGGGTAAGCGATAAGCGGGGTTGCTCATTTTTTCGAACAAACTGTTGAAGAACCGTTCTACCAGTAACATCATGCGGTTTTGCAGAATGGTTGTGCGCAGTGGGTTACCTTCTTCTACATGCGTGATGGTTTTCATCCACCGGCGATACCGGGCATCGAGCGGTTCTATATTAATGCTTTCTGCTTTCAGTGATACATACGATGATAACACTTCATCAACACGCGCCACATCAAAGTACTGCGCCAGCCATTGTTTACTGAAAACAATATTCACGCCCTTCCAGGTGCAGCCTTCTGTTCCTTCGTACGACCAGTTGTACAACGAACTGGTGAGGTAAGCGAAGGCCTTGCTGGTGTTCTTCTCCCGTAACTTTTCATCACCAATACAAATGGTGAGCGCATTGGGAATGGTGAGCTCATCAAAACGAAGGGTGTAATATTCTTCTGCAGAAGTAGCGGCATGTAAATGCCAGTCCTGGTGCCAGGTACAATCAATCATATAAGCATGAAGGCCATTGGGCACATGAACGTGGCGAATGGTGCCGGCGCCAATAGCTTCGGGAAATAACAAGTGGTCGTTTTGCATGGGAACCTTTAGGGCAACACCCATTGCATGCACCAATTGTTCGTAATTGGTATCAGTATATTCAAAGTCAAACACAGAACCTTGTTTATTGATCTATTCTTGCACAGATCAAATGATAATAAATTCCATACCAGCAATAGGCTACGGGAAAACGTGTGTGGAGGTCAAAGGTATTTATTGATATTTCAGTGGGTTACGGCGCAGTGACCAAATGTACCGTTTAATATTCATCCAGAATACAAGAATAAAATAAATAATGAGGGGAGACCCCATTGTAAGGA
>CBIMFG010001051.1:0-2672 GCA_966243125.1 uncultured Niastella sp. | reverse complement strand
AGTTATTTAGTAGTCTGGTGGAACAAGGCTGGTTACTGTATAACAAAGAAACCGATGCGTATAAAATGCATTTGGTAGTGCAGGAAGTAGCGAAGCAACAATTGATTGTATTGTTACGCGATATTGATCGATTGCTGGATAAAATAATATTACAATTAGAAATCGATCAAACCAAGGGTAATCCGATTGACAAATTTCAATGGATCCCGTTTGGTTATGCGGTACTAAATAATTTTCAGGACGATACAGAACCAATAGGAGTACTGCAAAACAACCTGGCCGCCGTCCTTAAAGATATTGGAGAGTATGAGCAGGCACGAACCCTAATGCAAAAAGCAGTTATTGCCAGTGAAAAAAACTTCGGCCCGGACCATCCTACCACAGCAGTGAGATATTCGAATTTGGCAACCGTGCTTAGAATACTTGGTGAGTATAAGCAGGCTCAGTTATTATTTCATAAAGCGATGGTTTTCTATGAGAAAAACTTTGGTCCAGACCATGATACTACAGCAGCGATCTATTCGAATCTTGCAATAGTACTTCAAGAACTTGGTGAGTATGAGCAGGCGCAGGATTTATTGCAAAAAGCGATAATTCTCGCTGAGAAAAACTTTGGTCCCGATCATTCTATCACAGCGATAAGGTATTCAAGTTTTGCAGTCGTACTTAAAAAAATGGGGAAATTTGAACAGGCACGGGAGTTATTTCAAAAAGCGATGATTTCCGATGAGAGGAATTTCGGCGCGGATCATCCATCAACGGCCCGTAGGTATTCGAATCTGGCATTAGTGCTTAACGATCTTAAAGAATATGAGCAGGCACGAGTATTATTGCAAAAAGCGATGATTTCCGATGAAAAAAATTTCGGGTCAAGCCACCCTGTCACAGCGATTAGGTATTCTAATTTGGCAACTGTGCTTCGAAAGTGTAATCAATTAGACGAAGCGTATAAGTTAGCAGAAATGGCCTTGTTGATTTTTAAAAAGCATTATCGCGAAGAACATCCTCACGTAAGCTTGGCAAATAAGATTTTGGAAAGTATTAAAAATGATTTGCAGCGCTGAACTGACAAGCTACACCGCCGCTCTATTTTAATATTTTACACCATCCCACTTCCCCGCAAAAGTCCACCTGGCATTTATAGCCGACGCCGAAGGCGATCCCGGCGCAGTTGAAAGATTGTCTTTGTACCAGTCATACTGTTTCCCGTCTTTACGACAACCATAATAATATGCTGTTGATTCCCATAACATCGGCTTGGCAGTGGCGGCTTTAAAAATGGCGGTGTCGGTCATGTTGTTATCAAAGTGGCAATTGATCAAATAAAAACTGGCTTCATGGTGATAACGGCCAAGGTTATAAGGCACATCGCCTTTGAAGTTGCAATTGCGGAACACACTTTTCTGGTCTTTACTTTTACTGCCATCATGCCATATGGCTGCGGCGGCAGATACATTCGTTATGAAGGTGCAATTCTCCGCATAGGCCCAGCCGCGCGGACAATAAAAATCAGTACCGCCAATCATGGTGCAATCTTTAAAATAATACATACCGGTGGCGCCTGTCCAGGGTGAAACCGTATCATTACCCCAGGCGCGCAACAGGCAATTGATCACTTTCAGGCGGGTGGCCTTGTTGGTCTTTAAGGCAAACTGATGCGCGGTTTTGATCACCTTTACTTTTCCATTCTTACAATCAATAAAAACAGAATCGGGGGCAGTTTTGCCATAACTGTTTTCTACTGTAAGATTAAACAGGGTGATGTCATCTCCATCCAGATTCAGAATTGCTGAATTGTTATCGCCGGGATGCTCACACGAATAAATGAGTGAGGCCACTGCCCCGGTTATAATGGTTCTATCTTTGCTTTCTCCCTGTAAAACAATATGCGGTTTTGCAATATGCACCTGCTCTTTGTATACGCCATTCTTTATAAAGATGATCCTGTCTTTTCCAGCCGAATCAGGCAGGCTGTTAACTGCTTCCTGTATTGTTTTATAATTTCCTTTTCCGGTTGCATCAACAACAATGCGTTGCTGTGCTAAAAGCCATAATGGCGAGAGTAATAAGATCGTGATCCAAAATTGTTTTTTCATATATAAGTAACTGGTCTTTAAAATACAAAAAAAGGGGCATAGTTTTTTATGTAATACAGCAAACCTACCGACCATGAAAGGGAAAATACTCATTGCACTATTTGGTGTGGCGCTTCTTTCTGCCTGTTCCAAAGACGACAAACACGACAACAAACCCATTGCAAAAGAAAGCTATCCGCTTCCGGGCGATACGCTGTTTCCCGAAGGTATTGCCTATCAGCCGGCTACCGGAAAGTTCTATACCGGCAGCGTTACCTCCGGCGATATCCTGGAGGTGGATGTACAATCAGGCGATGTGCGAACTTTCGCTACTGGCAGTGCACAAGGCCGCAAAGCGGCCACTGGCCTTAAAATTGATAACCAGCGACGGCTGTGGGTTTGTGGCGGCGCCGACAACAAAATTCAGGTGCTGAATAAAGATGGCGCCCTGCTAAAAAGCTGGGATACCAAAGCATTATTTGGCTCAGGCTTTATAAACGACTGCATCATTGATACCGGTTTTGTTTACTTTACCGACTCACAAATTAAAAAGATCTACCGCACCTCCGTAAAAGGTGATCCCGGAAATTTGGAAGA
>CBIMFG010001050.1:0-2672 GCA_966243125.1 uncultured Niastella sp. | reverse complement strand
TTCAGTAAATATCATCTACAGTGTGAACAACCGCATGAACATCCGGGCGGCCTACAGTAAAACGCTGGCCCGGCCTGATTTTGTGGAGCGTTCACCCACCATCTACTACGACTTTACCGAACTGGCCGAAGTGATAGGGCAGAAGGGTTTGGAAGTATCGCGCATCAGTAATTATGATCTGCGTTTTGAATACTATCCTTCGGGCGATGAGATTGTATCCGCCTCTGTATTTTATAAAGATTTTTCAAAACCGGTAGAGCGCTTTTATTTTATTGAACCCACCTCCAACCGCGTGGAATATCGTAACCTGTATTCTGCCACCGCTAAAGGATTTGAAATAGATCTCCGCAAATCGTTGTCATTTATAGATCCGGCCAGTTTGTGGCTGCAACGGTTGTTCTTCAGCGCCAATTATACCTGGCTGAAAGGGGAGTTGAAAGCACAAGTTACACAGAGTCCTTTTACCGGTAAAGATACCAGTTACATAGATAATCAAAACCGCCCTATTCAGGGGCTATCCCCCTATATTATCAACGGCGGTTTGAATTACCAGGAAAGATCGTGGGGTATTAATCTCGGTTACAACCGCATTGGCCGGCGTATAGTAAACGGCGGTATCATTCATCCGTTGATCCAATATGAGAATCCCAGAGATGTAGTTGATCTGCAGTTAAATGTTCGTCCCATGAAACAAAAAATGGAGATCAAACTGAATTTTTCCGATATCCTGAACCAGCCATTTATTATTTATTCCAATACTGATAAAAGTAATGGGATAGACACGTCGCCGAAGTTCAACAACGATCCCAAAGGGGATGCCTTGAATGAAGCGCTTGATCTGGTGAATTACAAAGTGAAAAAGGGGATGGGCGTAAGTCTCAGCATTAGTTACAAGTTGTAGGATTTAAAATAACAGGAAGATGCAGAAATATATTTTGGTTATAGTTTTTTTATACCTCACGGGTTGTTCAAGAAATGAACGCTCCATAGTTGAATCCAGGTTTACCCAATTGTCGTTTAAAACGTTTTCCACAGATGCATTGCAATTAAAGGTGCTGGCTAATGAGGCTACCTTAACAGATTCGCTGTTTGCGCCGGATGGAACAAAAGCCGTAAATGTGGAATATAATGATCCGGCACACCATATTCAGTTGGTAGATGTGCTTTCGGGCCGGGTTTATTTGGATACAGTAATTAATTATAAGCCAGGGTTCACCAATACCATCACTTTTTTTCAACCATCGGCAGCCGCCAATTTTGAATTGATTGGGCCACCTGCAGGTGAGCAGTTGCCTTCTTCTGATTCCGCGAAAGGCTCTATCCGTTATTCCCATCCTGCACTTCCCGACTCATTGAAGGTAGTGGTAATGAACGCCCGTGAACCTGCTTTAAACTATATAAATACGGATAGTTTTATTCTGAAAAAGGATGAGTTCTCCCGATACTTTTTCGCGTACAATAAAACAACAAAAAAAGTGCAGTTGAAATTTTACAGCACCGATGCCAAAAGAAAAACGATGGCGTATGCAGAAGTGGGAAATTTTGCGGACATAAAATCAGGCGATTTTAATATTTACCTGTTCCGGAAGTCGGGTACTGCTCCGGGTGATTCCCTCCGGCTACTTGGTGAAAAACTGTATTAATATTCAAAAAAAGTAAGATGAAATTTTTATATACAATTTTTATAGGATTGCTATTGGCTGTTAGCGGATATGGCCAAACGGTTACAGAATTGGTGATGCCTCAATTTACGCAGGGAGTCAACGCTGCCACTACTGCGCGCGTGCCTTTTATCTGCCGTCTTAGGATCGATGGCCTTCAAAGCGGCAAAACATACCGGTATTTTGCAAGGTTTATTGATGCTAATACTGCTGCTACTGCTACCGGAGAAGGTAATTTCATTTCTATAAAGCCAGCAACAGGCGAGTTTAAACGTTTTACCAGTCCCAATGTCGCAACAACCTCTACATGTGGAGATTTTACTACTGATGCTAACGGAACATACATCGGTTGGTTTGCATGTGATGCAGGTACCAGTGCTATGTTTACCCCGGGCAACAATGTTTTTATACGGCTGTCACTAAATAACGGGAGTAATGGGCTTACAGTTGTTACCAGGTTGAATACCCCCAGTGCCATTAAAGTGATCGATTTTGGCACCGCCAGCAACAACGGCACTGCGTTACGCAGCACCGCTGCTGCCGGTGGAAGCGCTAAAAACTTTGTACTGTTATATGACGATGTAGCGGCCACCAGACCGGTTACGGGTACTATGATAGAAAGCGATGGCGTGTCGCTGGCCGGTACAGGGTATGCACCGTTTTATTTGTCTGATGTGGACGGTGTTGATAAAACGTGGGGCACTATTATTCCCAATAACCTGGTACAGGGCATTCAAAAAATTGTACAGGTTGGTTTGGATGGTGTTGATGTAGCTGCCAGAACATCATCAAATGGCCAATGGCCGGCATTGGGCGGTGGTACGGTAAGTACCATTTCAACCACCGGCGGTATGAGCAATGTAATTGTGCTGGATGGCAATGTGGTAACGTTGGCCCCTGGCGCACCTGTTAAACTGAACCAGCAGATCATTTTTAACAACCCGCTGGTGGCAACCTATGGCGATGCTGATTTTGATGCGGCTGCCACTGCCAGTTCCGGTCTTACTGTTA
>CBIMFG010001049.1:0-2672 GCA_966243125.1 uncultured Niastella sp. | reverse complement strand
TCGATGATTATAAGTATCTGCGACATAGATGTTCGCATTTTTATCAATAAAAATGGAGATCAGGTACAATACAGCCAGGCGGTACCATCGGGCGGCAGCAGATGGACTTACCTCGATGGAACGGTAGCCCCGGCTATTACTGCCGAAGATTTTTATATTCTCGGCAATGCTTTGCCCAAATGGTACGGCGGTTTTAATAACACCTTTACTTATGGCCGGTTCGATATGAACATGGGCATTACCTTCTCTGGCGGCAATTATGTGCAGAACGGTACCAAGGCCACATTACGCGACCAGCGTTTCTGGAACAACTACACCGGTGTGCTGAACCGCTGGCAAAAGCCCGGACAGGTAACCGATATTCCACGTTTGGTGTATGGCGATCTGTTATCGAATGGAAATTCATGGCCCATTTCAGCCAACGTGGAGAAGGCCGATTTTCTGAAAATGAAAACCATTTCGCTGGGTTATAAGATGCCAGGTAGCTGGTTTGGAAATTCAGGTATAAGCGGGTTGAGAATATATGCGCAGGTGTTGAATGTTTTCATTATTACCCAATATACCGGTTCAGACCCTGAGATCTCTTCCAACGGGAATTCAAACCTTACGCCGGGGGTAGATAAAAACTCGGCGCCACAGGGCCGCACCTTTACATTTGGCGTAAACGTGGATTTTTAACCAACAAAATCAAGTCACATGAAATCATCAATAATAGCCGGTTTGTTGCTGACAGCGTTTTTGACGGCATGCAAAAAAGAAAAGGACCTGTTAAACCCAACACCCCGCACAAGTATCATTGACGCTACTGCTTTTAATACCCCCGATCGGGTGTTGGGTTTGGTGAATGGGATGTATAGCAGTGTAAAAGACCCACAGTTCTTTGGCGGAAAATATGTGATGTATGAAGATTTTCGCGGGGAAGAATTTATTAACCGCACGGCCAATATCTTTACCGGTTACGATACCTGGGGGCATACCCTGAACTCCAGTTCCAATGAGGTCGTAAACTTATGGGCTGCGGCCTATACCGCCATTAACGCGGCGAATGTGTTCCTGCAAGGGTTGAATGATAATATATCAAAGGTAGATGCCACCCTGGCCAAACAATATACCGCAGAAGCCAAATTTGTAAGAGCGCTTAGTTATTTCTGTTTGGTTACATTATACGCCCGCCCCTATGTGGAGAACGGCGGCGCCTCCAAAGGATTACCGCTGCGTTTGCAGGCAGAAACAAATAATACCAACAACGACCTGGCAAGAAGTTCAGTGGCCGATGTGTATACGCAGATCCTGAAAGACCTGAATGAAGCAGAACCCGATCTGCCGCTTACCTATGCAACCGAGGTGTTGAATACTACGAGGGCGCACCGCAACTCAGCCATTGCTTTAAAAACAAGGGTATACCTGAACATGGGCAAATACGATAAGGTAATTGAAGAAGCTACAAAAATTGTAAGTGCAACGGCTCCGTTCAAAGCAAACAGTGGGGTAGCACATCAGTTGCAAAGCGATATTACCGTTATATTTTCATCCAATTATACCACTACGGAATCTATTTTCTCCATGCCCATGACCGATCTCAATTCCTCAACCGGTCAAAATGCATTAGGATATATTTTAAATGCGGCCCCCACCGGCAATGCTGAATACAGTGTAAATCCATCGGGTATTATGGGCAATGCCGAATGGAAGGCGACTGATAAACGCAGAAGCTTTTTAACCGGTTCGGGCACCACCGTATTTCTAAAGAAGTACAACAAACCATCGCCCTATGCCGATTACATACCGGTGCTGCGCTATAGCGAGGTGTTATTGAATTATGCCGAGGCTGCCGCTAAAATGAACGATCTGCCCAAAGCGCTGGCCTTGCTTACGGCTGTACGCCAGCGTTCTGATCCCGCATATACATTTTCACCCGCTCAAACCAGTACGGTGGATGCGTTGGTAAACAGCATCTGGCTTGAAAGACGAATTGAATTTTTAGGGGAAGGCTTCCGCTCGAACGACTTGTTACGGAATATGCTGACTATTCCAGGCAAGGGCAGCAGCAGCCTTACCTCCCCTTCGGTGGCGCCTTCACAGGCCTCTTATACATTTCCGTTGCCCAATACCGAAATACTAACAAACAAACTACTGCTGCAATAAGAACGCGTAACAAAACTAATAGTAATGAGAAAATCGCCCGTTTGGTTCGTAATGGCCCTATTATGGCTACCTGTGTTTGCTCAAAACAAAAACCCGGTAACAACTGATGCACCGGTTGCGGGCGGCATTAAAGCTGCCACTGCCGGTATGCAATCGATGCCGGGTTTTATTCCCATGTACTGGGATGCTAAAAAAGGAAAGATCTGGTTAGAGATCACCCGGCTTGATACCGAGCTGTTATACTACGCTTCCTTATCAGCTGGGGTAGGGTCAAACGACATTGGGTTAGACAGGGGTAGGATAGGGCCTTCGCATGTGGTGGTTTTTCGCCGTTCGGGTAATCGCGTTTTAATGACTGAATTGAATTATGATTACCGGGCCATCAGTGATAACGAAATGGAAAAGCAAGCGGTGGAAGAGTCGTTTGCACAATCTGTTCATTGGGGTTTTGAGGTGGCGGCAGAAGAAAACGGACATGTACTTGTTG
The DNA here is from genome assembly GCA_966243125.1 of uncultured Niastella sp. Classification (GTDB taxonomy): domain Bacteria; phylum Bacteroidota; class Bacteroidia; order Chitinophagales; family Chitinophagaceae; genus Niastella. The sequence continues at coordinate 40 of CBIMFG010001049.1, read as the reverse complement.
ATGCTACCGGCTTTTTTATGCAGGATGCCGTAGGTGCTGT
>CBIMFG010001048.1:0-2674 GCA_966243125.1 uncultured Niastella sp. | reverse complement strand
GTAGCCAATGGTGATTGTTGTACAGTAGCTAAAGTGGATGGCGGCGGCAATTGCCGGGCTATCAAAATTGTTTTACCGGAGATCTCATAATACAATGACTGATCTTTTAGTGCGAGGTTCAAAAAATCGTTCAGGGGAATATTTGAAACCGTGCAGGAAACCGTAGGCGAATGTTGCAACAGGTCTTTATTATAGAACACAACATAACCGGTTTGTTTCTCAATAGCGCTAAACACTTTTTGTAACGGTACGCTTTTACCTGAGAACGTAATGGTTTGCGACACACCACTGGCATGTACCTGTAAGAGCGCCGCAGTCATTAAAAAGAATGTCAGCTTCATCAATAACAGTGTTTTGGCCACCCGTTTTTCCGGGCGCAGTTTTGAAAGCAGTTTCAGCGTGGGCCGGGCGCAGGTTGCCCTCCCACAATGAGCCATTTTTTGCATAGCTTTGTTTTGGTGGTTAATAAATAAACAGTCTGCACGACTAATAAAAATTGACCCCAAACTGGAGTCCCGCCTCGCACGCGGGACTTTTTTGTTCAGGATCAGGGATCAGGAGTAACGATTAATTCATGGTTATACTAAGGCATTACAACCAACCGGCGATGATCTGTAAGCCGGCAGTGCAAGCCAGATTTCTCTAAAAAATGAAGCACATTGGATAAGGTAAGATCGCGGCCCATTTTGCCACCAAATTCTATATCAGGAATACCGTTTTCATAAACGATCTCCACATCATACCACCGGGCCAGTTGCCGCATTACCTGCTGCAGGGAAGCATCCTGGAAGTTGAACAAGCCGTTTTTCCAGGCAACGATTTGTTCCAAATCGGGTGAATGGTGAATGGTGAATGGTGAATGAGTTGCCGCTATTATAGCTTGCTCACCCGGTTTCAGGATGGCTGTATTTCCATTGGCCATTGACCATTGACCATTGACGACTTTCACGCTTCCTTCCAGCAACGTGGTCTTTATAGCGTCTTCATCTTCGTAAGCATTAATGTTGAAGTTTGTTCCCAGCACTTGTACCTGCACATCGCCCCTGGTTACATAAAAAGGTTTTGATTTATCGTTCGTTACTTCAAAATAGGCTTCACCGGTTATTTCAACGCGGCGATCATTACTGCTGAATGCCACGGGGTATTTAATAGAAGAAGCTGCGTTCAACCAAACCTTGCTGCCATCGGGCAAGATCAATTGAAACTGGCGCCCCCTGGGTGTACTGATGGAATTATAGACCGGCGATTGTGAGCCGGCATTTGGCAATTCATTATACCGCAGTTTCCCATCCTCTAACATTACTTTGACGCCGGTTTGGTCAGCTACTACTCCATTACCGAGGCTGTCCAGCACAAGCTGACGGCCATTGGCCAACGTTAAAATGGCGCCGTGTTTACCCGGTTGCACATCGGCTATTGTGGAAACTGGTTGGCTGGCAGGTTGATTATTTTTTGAACGGCTAACCATCCACCAAATACCACTTACCAGCAACACCAATGCGGCAGCCGTCATCCACCAACGGTTGATGAAATATATGCTGCGCCTGGGGGCAGGCTCCTGCACAATACGGTCAATCATGACCGCCCAGTCGCTTTCCCGGTAGGCCGGATCCCGCTCTTCTTGCAAACCCAGCTGCGTGAGCGCCGATTCCCAATCCACGTCATTTCGCTGCAACGCCTGAAATAATTGCAGGCGCTCTTCTTCCGTTGCTGTGTTTTGCAGGTACTGCTGTAATAAATATTGGTATTGATCAGCTGGTTGCATAAAATATGGTTATATACTTACACTCTCCAGTGAGAACATAAGGTGGGTGGTAGTGAAAATATTTCTTAGGATTTTTGCTAATGCTTCATTAGCAGGTGTATCAATACCAGAATGCCCAGTAACATGCCCGACTGTTTGCGGATATGCTCCCTGATGAATTTAACAGCCTGCACCATGTGCTCCTTGACAGTATTGGTAGAAATATTCAGTTGGTCGGCAATCTGTTGATAGGTAAGTCCCTCCTGTTTGCCCAGCCGGAAAACCTCCTTTCGTTTGGCAGGTAGCAGATCAATGGCCTGCTCAACCAGGTACGACATTTCTTTCAGGTCCAGCTGATCGGTGAGCTCATTCACTGCCTCACCGGCGCTGTTGGTAAAGCCAGCATGTTTAATGGCTTCGTTAGCCATGTCGCGCAAGTAGGTAAACGCCAGGTTTGAGGCAATGCGAAATAACCACGCATCCGGTTTATCCAGTTGCGCCAGCTTTTCCCGATGGATCCAGGCGCGTAGAAATGTTTCTTGTACAATTTCTTCTGCAATGGGAGTTGACCGGGTGATCTTTAGTATAAACGGGAACAACCGGGCATTATAGGTATGAAAGAACAGGCTGAAGGCTTGTGTATCGCCCCCGGAAACCTTTTGTAACAATTCCCTTTCAGTATTGACAGATTCTGTTGACACGGATCGTTTTCTGATGGCATGAAGATACGGATTGTTGATTATAGTTGATAAAGTTGATAGGGTTGATATCGTTGATAGGGTTGGCGAAGTTGACAAGTTAACACGTTGACAGGTTAACAAGTTAACCAGTTAACCAGGGGTCTTCACTTCAACATTTAATATTCAACATTCAATATTCGACATTGCGCATTGCGCCTTTCCCTTTTTCATTTCTCTGTTCCTCATTTTT
>CBIMFG010001047.1:0-2677 GCA_966243125.1 uncultured Niastella sp. | reverse complement strand
TCAGCCAGAAAGCGGGGGAAGGTATCTTCACCCGGACCAATAAAAATACTGTCGGCATGCGGCATGGCTTCATTGGGCAGGGAAGAAACATGCAGGCCCCCCAGGCACACATACACGCCCCGCTGGCGGTAATGATCAGCCAGTTTATAAGCCCTGAAAGCGTTGGTGATGTACACCTGAATTATTACCAGGTCGGGCGAATCGTTGATCTGCAGTTCCTCAACATGTTCATCCTGCAGATCAATTTCATCGTTGGGCGAACAATAAGCTGCCAGCGTAGCCAAACCCAATGGTGGAAATAAAGAGTACTTTATAGGCCGCCAGTAAGGGCTTTTGGCTTCAGTTAAAGCTGGTAGAATCATTTTAATTTTCATGGCTATACTTTTTAAGCGACTCTAAAATCACTGCCGCATTTTACCAATGGATTGTAAAAGGCATCAGACTGATACCACCTGATACAATAGCAATACATTGCAGTACCACCGCCATTATTACTCCACGGATGCCTATCAAATTCCAAAAAATCAGGAACACAATTATAGTAAGCACAATACTGGTTATAAAAACCGTATTGAATAACCGGGCGCCTTTTCTATTATTCGCAGCATATATGATGGTGATAATAAGAATGGCTAACATAACCGGGAATGAAAAAATAGCGCTGTACAAACTCCCAAATGCCAGCAGAGCGCCTGCATCTGCAAACTTGATAGCTACCAGGTAGATGGTGCCCAGCAACGTGTTTAATATGATGGCCCAAACCCAGATTGCGATCGCTAATAATAACTGCCTTAATAATGTGTTCACAAGATAAAAAGTGCTTTGTATTTCAAAGTGAAAGGATAAAAAAAATTTACTTCATGCCTTTGATCATATTTTCCAATGCTTCAATATGATCTTTGAATGCTTTTTCACCAGCCCTGGTAATGGAGTAGGTTGTATTGGTTTTGCGGCCAATAAATCCCTTATGTACCTTAACGTATCCATTTTCTTCGAGGTTTACCAGGTGCGATGCCAGAGTGCCATCGGTTACATCGAGCATTTGTTTCAGGTCATTAAAGCTCACCTCCTCATTCACCACAAGGATGCTCATTACCCCCATGCGAATGCGGCTATCAAAAATTTTATTAAGATTTTCAATCGGGTTCTTCATGCTGTAAATTATTACTTAGGCCTTACGTTCATACTTCCACCACATAAAAGCGCCATACACAATATGCAAAATGCCAAAACCTGCGGCCCAAAAATACAACCCCCATCCGCCTGTCCACAAATTAATAATACCCAATATCAGTTGTCCATAACCCAGATAGCGAATTTCGCCCAGGGTATATTTTGATGCGTTTACCAATGCCAGTCCGTAAAAGATCAAACAACAAGGTGCTACCAGCACATAGGCGCCTACATCCATCAACCGTAAAATAACCACGCCACCTACCAACATGGGCAAAATGGTGTTCCAGGCCAGGCGCTGCACGGTACGGTCCCACATAGAGGTACCATTACGGCGGCTACGCGCCCGGGTAAACAAAAAGGATGATATTAAGGCTGCAATAAAGGTGATACCGGCAATAACTACAAGGTCGTTGTATAAAGCCGAAGCATCGTTGCTTAAATGGGTTGTTTCACCCCGGTAAAAGCTTTTATAAGGATGATTACCCCATAAATAACTCTTTATCCGGCTCTGTGCGGCCCAGGCTCCCAGCAGGGCGCATACGCCGGCGCTGATGCCGCTCCATCCACTCAGGGATATGAAGCGCGACGACCGTTCCATCATTCGTTTAATGTCCTGCAGGGTTTCCAGCGGGGGATGTTGGCTATCCATAAAAAGCACTTTGTAAGACAAAGTAAGTGTGGCTTTTTCAGATTTCCAAATGTTTTGGGAAGAAAAGTTGACACGTTAACAAGTTGACATGTTAACAGGTTGACACGTTAACGGGTGGAAAGGGGTTAGGAGGATTAAAGTAGCAGGTTGATAGCGTTGATGGAGTTGATGGAGTTGACCAGTTGAGGAGTTGATCAGTTGACCAGTTGAGGAGTTGGTCAGGGAAGGCAACTCTGAACCTGGAACTTAGAACTTGGAACCTGGAACTTGAAACTTGGAACTCGGAACTTGAAACTTGAAACCTGGAACCTGGAACCTGGAACTTGAAACTTGGAACCTGGAACTTGAAACTTGAAACTCGGAACTCGGAACTCGGAACCCGGAACTCGGAACTCGGAACTAAGAACACAGAACTAAGAACACAGAACACTAAGAACTTAGAACTAAGAACTAACACCCGTATGTATGATCTATACCATGTTATTACAACATTATGCACGTTTTTTCACGATAATTATGTAGTCTTCTACTATATATTCACCGAAATATTGCGGGTTTTACCGGCGTACAACCCCTTTTTATCTTTTTTAACAAAATGCTTTTCTGTCTGTTATTGTATTTTTGGCGGAGAAATCAAACCGACCTTATAAGAAATGCCTATTAGACCGTTTAAAATCCTGCTGTTGATACTGTTGACCCAAAGCGCAATAGCACAAAACAGGATACTGAAAGGAATTGTTAAAGATGCTCATAGCGACGAACGTATCCCTTTTGCCTCCATGCAATTCCAGCATCAAAAGACCGGCAAACTCAGCGATTCGGCAGGATCTTTCAGCTTTCACTTTAACGAAT
>CBIMFG010001046.1:0-2682 GCA_966243125.1 uncultured Niastella sp. | reverse complement strand
GATGTGGCTATTGTGAACCATGCCACCGCTCCCGTTGCTATTGATAAACTAAAAGCGCAGCTACAACCCAGAGCTTTGCTGTTATTTGGGGTAGAACCGGGTGACATTCAATTACCTATAAGTTTTCCGGCGTTTAAGGAACAGCCCTATGCCGGCACTACTTATTTGTTCACCCCCCCGCTTGGCCAGTTAAATCAGGAAACGGAGGAGGCGAAATTGTTAAAAAGGAAACTTTGGGATTGTTTGAAGCGAATGTTCTTGTAAAGAGTTGACCAGTTGACCTGTTAACCAGTTGACCTGTTACGATTGCCCATTCACCATTGACCATTCACGATTATGAAATTAATATTCGCAACCAATAACCAGCATAAAGTAGATGAAATTCAGGCGGCCATTGGCCAGCACCTGGAGGTAATTCCTTTAAAACAGGCTGGTATTGATATAGATATTCCCGAACCGCACGATACCCTGGAAGCCAACGCTTCTGAGAAATCGCGCACCATTCACCAATTGACCGGCCTCAGCTGTTTCAGCGAAGATACCGGCCTTGAAGTGGAGGCGCTGAATGGCGAACCAGGTGTAAAAAGCGCCCGCTATGCCGGGGAAGATAAAGCCTTTGACAAGAACATTGAAAAGCTCATGACCAAACTGGGCAATGCAGACAATCGCCGGGCCCGGTTCCGCACCGTGATCTCCCTGATCTGGGAAGGTAAGGAATGGCTTTTTGAAGGTATCTGTGAGGGCAACATCACTACAGAGCAATCCGGCACCGGTGGTTTTGGTTACGACCCGGTTTTTAAACCCACCGGTAGCAACCGCACCTTTGCAGAAATGAGCATGACAGAAAAAAATGAAATCAGCCACCGCAAAAAAGCGGCTGATAAACTTGTATTATTTTTGCAAAATCAGGTAATTACAACACGATAGGAGTAATTTTAATACCTAGAAACTTTTTTGGAGCCTAAAAGCAACTATACGATATCTGAATCCGACTTAATAAAAGGATGCATTGCAGGGGATAGGCGCATGCAGGAAGAACTGTATCTGCGATTTTCTCCCAAAATGTATGCGGTTTGCTTGCGATATGCCAGCAATGTTGAAGACGCGCAGGATCTGCTACAAGAGGGTTTTATAAAGGTTTACAGAAACTTACACCATTTCAGGGCAGAAGGCTCCTTCGAAGGCTGGATCAGAAGAGTATTTGTGAATACGTCCATTGAACATTTCCGTAAAAAATCAACCAAGTTGTCGATGGTTACGGAAAAAGAAGAAGGGAGTATTGAGAATACCGATATTTCGGCTCTTGAAAACCTGGCAGAAAAAGACATTATCAAGATTGTTCAGGAACTATCTCCCGGCTACAGAGCAGTGTTTAACCTGTATGTAGTGGAGGGGTATTCACATAAAGAAATAGGTGATATGATGGGCATCAGTGAGGGAACCAGCAAATCACAACTGGCGCGGGCCAAATCAGTTTTACAAAAGAAGATAGCACAATATTTAAGCGACACGCAAAAATCCTACACCCGGTAACCATGGCAACGAAGATTAAAAACATATTGAATAACCTGGAAGTACAGCCTCCACCCGGCGTTTGGCCCAACATTGTGGCCAAACTGAATGCTGAATTTGACGCGGAGGAAACACCGGTTGCTCAAAAGATGTTTGAGATGGCCGTTACTCCACCGGCCGGATTGTGGTCGAATATTGCCGCTGAACTAAACAGTGCACGCGAAACCGACGAGGTACTGGTTGCCAACAAAATGAATACCCTTTCTGTAGCACCGCCTGCTACGGTTTGGGAAAAGATAGCCGCTTATTTATCAGCCGAACAATCTGCCGCCCAAAAAGAAGGCCGGGTTATTCACCTGCATTCATCCCGCAAAGCTATTATTGCAGCCGCCGCCATAGTATTGTTAACCGTTGGTTCATGGTACCTTTTAGACAAAGCCAATAACACCGCCGATACGCCTGAAGTAGCCAGCAAGGCCACTACCGCCCCGGCCAATAGTAACCGTTCAGCCACACCAGGAAGAACGCGTGCTGCAGATACCGAAATTGGTGAGCGCATGGCGCAAAAACCTCTGGCGGCTTTATCCACAGCTACCGATGCCAGCCTCATCAACAACCGCTATAACCGCCGTGGCGCCCGTCGTACTGCTTTTTACGACTATCAGCCCATTGCCACCAGTTATGCCGATGATGTGCCGGCGGTTAATTTCACCAATGCCAACTCCCCTGACGTAGAAGCGCCGCTTATCCGCGATGCAAAAGGTCAGGTTATCCTCGATAAAAAACTGGTTACCTCCCCTGATGATTGTTATATCAACGTAACCAGCCCTAATGGAGAGCAAACCCGTATTTCTTCCAAATTCCTGCACATCATCAGCACCCTGAACCAGGAAGCCGAGCCGCAGGATTACTTCGATTTCATGATGCAGGAAAACAGCCTGTGGAAAGTACGTTTCAGCGAATGGAAAGAAAAATTCATGAACCAGGCGTCGTTTGTTCCTACAGCTAACAGTTTTACAGACATACTGGAACTGAAGGATCTGCTACTGGAAAATGAATAAGAAATGTTGAATATTGAATATTGAATGCTGAACATTGAAGTGAAGGCAGGAAATGAAGAATGAGAAATTAGAAAGGTAATAAATCATCATGGCCAGAATTAAAGTTGAT